>NZ_BDGT01000034.1 GCF_001748285.1 Thermogemmatispora onikobensis
CCTTCCACATCCAACTTTTGCAAGCGTACCCGTTTCACCATAGCAATTCTCCTGACCTGCAACAGTGGGCTATGCTCTGTAGCACCAGCGTAGTTACGCGATGTAATTTTACCATCTTTCTATACGGACTGCAAGCATACTTACAGTGATACGATGCTGTTAGATCGCATAGAGCTTCGGTCTAGGCAGGCCATACGAAAGTGCGATATAGTGCTGCGTGCAAGAGACGGAATCAGCAGAGGAGAGACGCGGTGTATCGGCTACGAGTCAAGGAGCACCTGGAGGCTCTGGGAAAAAGTCAGCAATGGCTGGCGCTACAAGCGCGGGTGCCAGAGAGCCTCATTCGACGGATGGTCAAGGACCCTACGTATGCCCCGACATACATCACGCTGGCCAAGGTGGCGAAAGCCTTGCGCGTCTCTGTCGATGCTCTGATCGAAGAGCTTCCTGACGAAGACGAAGACCATCGCCCAACCTAGCTAGCCAGCCAGTTAGCTCGGCGACCTCACACCATGACCAACCTGCTCCACAACCCTCTTGACAACCAGCAAAAACGGTGTGTACAATAACACCAGCATCGCAAGGTTACACACCAGTACCTGTCACCTAAACAACATGCCATCGACCCGGGACTAAAGCGGGCCGAGACGCCAGGGTAGCTCAGTTGGTAGAGCACAGCACTGAAAATGCTGGTGTCGACGGTTCGATTCCGTCCCCTGGCACCTCCCTTTAACCACAAGACAGAGGCCAGCATGGGCAAGGGAATGTTCGCCATGCTGGCCTCTGTCTTTTCTCCTTTCAGCCCAGCGTAGCAGGTTGGAACCTGGCCAGGCCCAGATCAGGGCGCTGTTGATTGACAGGTTGACCTGCCTGTGGCAGAATGGGGCTGCTCTCCTCGCCCGCGGCAATCGTAGGGCCGTCGTCGCACCATTCCACCGATGGCGCTCTGGCTCCTCTCGCTCCGCAAGGACAACACAGCGAGGAGGAGAATTTCCGTCAGACGCGAGGAGACTCAAGGTCGTTGAGCGGCATGATGTACCAGAAATCGTCTCAGAGCCTCCTGGACGCGGCTATAGAGCAGAGTCTACCCAAGGATATCCTTTCGTCAAGCGCCAGGCTCCTCGAGCAGGCAACGTTCTTGCTGCAAAAAGGCCGGCGCACATCTGCAGGGCACCTCGACTTGCAGAGGAGGGAGCGCACCAGCCTCTTTCCATGGCGCGGCCAGTTCTCTCCACAACTGGTCGAGCTGCTTTTGCAGCGTTATGCAGAGCAGAGAACTGTCGTCCTGGACCCCTTTGTGGGCAGCGGTACCACCCTTTTTGAAGCAGCCCGCCAGGGCCTGAGCTGCTACGCCGCAGACATCAATCCGGCAGCGGTGGCGTTGTCGCAGACAGTCTACTTTGTTCGCCTGACACCCTCTGAACGCCAAGATCTGATCCAGGAGGCGGAATCTCTTTTAAAGAAAGCGCTGCAGTCCGCCTTTATAGATCTTTTCTCCTTTAGTGATATTGAACCTAGGATTGATGACTATTCCCACCCCAAAGAAGAAATCATACTTTCTCTAAAAAAAGATACGAATAATCATCTTTTAAGAATTATACTAGTCAACACACTAATGAAATATTTTGAAAACAAAAACAAAAAGGGAAATAACTGGTATACATCTTTCCATGAGCTGGCTGCGATTATCAGAAATCTACCCTATAGTGTTGCCCAATATCATATCTTTCACAATGATGCCCGCTCCTTACCGTTGGCCAATACCAGCGTTCAGTTGATCGTGACCTCCCCACCCTACATCAATGTCTTCAACTACCACCAAAACAATAGACCTCTCATGGAGAGATTAGGCTGGAATCTTCTTACCGTTGCTCAGTCCGAGATTGGAGCCAACCGCAAACATCGTCAAAACAGATTTTTAACAGTGATTCGGTACGCTTTAGACATGCTAGCAGCCCTGCGAGAAATGCGTCGCCTGCTTGCCGAGGATGGGCATCTCATCATTGTCATTGGTCGCGAGTCAACCATCCGTGGTGTGCGGCTTGGCAACAGCAGGCTGATCACCGCGCTCGCGCTAGGAGGGGCCGGTCTAGAGCTGGCCTCGGTCGAAGAACGGAAGTTTCTCAATAAGTTCGGGGAGGTGATCTACGAGGATGTGCTTCATCTGACACCGACCTCTCTTCCTCCTGCCTTCAACGATGAACTTGCCCGTTCTTTAGCTCTTTGTCTCCTGAGAGATTCCTTCCAGCAAAATTATGAAGATGCACCTACGAACCAAGAGATCCTGGAAGCCATCAGCAAAGCCCGCTGCGTTGATCCATCGCCTCTTTTCAATCCCGAGCATGCCATCGGAGGGTTCCTGTGAAATTTCCCACCCCTCATTTTGATAAGCTGACAGCGACACTGCTTAATGAAAAGTTGCCTCATGATGATAAGCCGCTGGTTGAGAAAGCTCTGCAAGATTACCATATCTGGATCTCTGGATGAGGCAACGGTCCTTGATCAGGGTTACTTCTGATGCCCAGTTCGCCAGGCGAAGCGCAGATTACTGCCTCGCCCGTCCATAGCCAGGCGCTTGCACCTACGCCCTGGCATTCGCTAGAATGATCACAAAGCAAAGTGTAGATTGGATCGTACTCTCTACGAGCATTCTATGTCACGCATCCCACCGGTTGAAGACAGCCAGTTCTGGCCCGAGGACAAGGAGAACGACGCCAGCCAGGCTTTTGCCACCATGCGCGAGCTTTTCCGCGTCATGGCCCACCGGCCCGAGATAGCACGCCAGACCATGCAGCTACTGCAAACGGTCATGCGCAGCGGTGGCGTTGAGCCGCGCCTGAAAGAGCTGCTGGCCATCCGTGTCTCCCAGGTCAACTACTGCCACTATTGAATGGCCGCCCACACTGCCCTGGCAGGGCAGCTAGGCGTCAGTGAGGAGCTGCTGGATGCGCTCTATCACATCGATACTCACCGCCATCTCTTTACGGCGCGTGAGCTGGTGGCTTTGCGCTTCGCCGAGATCATGACCACCTCGGCCCGCGACATCGACGAAGAGCTATGGGACGAGCTGCAAGCCCACTTTGACGACGGGGAGATCATCGAGCTGACAATGGTGATTGGCCTCTTTAATTGCTTCAACCGTTTCGCGGATGCTCTTCAGATTGAGCCACCCGCTCGCTCTCAGGGCAAAGGAGAGGCTCAACGGAGCAGCGGAGAGAAGAAGGATACAAACGCCTATGGCCACGAGCGAGGAGCAACTGAAGGCCCTGATTAAGGACCTGTACGAGTTGTCACGCTACTTACACAGTCGCGGCGAGCGGTCTTTGAAGCTCGCTCGCCAGTTTGAGGAACATGCCAGGAGCGACCCCAGCAATCGCGAGTTTGATCTGACTCAGGCGCGGATGCTCGACTATCAGCATCACATCTGGCACGAGATCGGGAATCTGGTGGACCGCCTGCTGCGCCAGTATGATCGACCAGGCTCTGCTTGAAGCACGCCTGAGATGAGATAAGAAAGGAAACAGGCAGGCCCGCGCTGCCTCTGTGGCCAGTTCAGCTTGCTCGCGGCGCCTGCCTCCTCACGACTAAGCTACACTTGCACGTGCCCAGGTTCGCCAGCGGGCCCCCCCCTACACTCTCACAGAAAAAGAGTCCAAGAGCGGCCCACAGGCTACAATGGCACTAGAGCTGGCCGCTCTTGGCCTTGCTATAGCGCTCGCTGAGCTCGTCCTTGGTGCGCTCGTAGATCTCTCGCCCCTGGGATAGGGCTTCGTTCGCGCGCTGACGCAGCTCCTGACCCAGCCCGAGCGAGCGATCTCGCAGGAGTAGCCCCTGCTCCGTAAGCTGCGACCGCGTCGCCTCGCCCGACTGCGGCGCGAAGAGCAGACCGGCAGCAAAACCCAGCCCAAAACCTAGTAATAAGCCGGCAACAAACTTCATAGGTCTCGTCCATCCTCTCTTTCTGTAGAAAGCACTCTCACTTATTGCTCGCTATTCAGGTCGCTTGTCTCAGTACACTACTGGCGGCCAAAGAAACGGCGCTGGAGAGGTAGAAGTGGCCTTAAAAAGACGATGGGCTGAATCCAGACAGGAGACGACCCGCATCTTCCTCTCCTGACGCCAGCTTGCCGCCGTAGCAGAGCGTTTCAACTCCTGAATATAGTACGCGCGGATGTGCCTGCCAGACTCTGGTGTGGACAACCAGTACCACGACAGGAGGGGGAGAACAGGCATCGAGCGTCAGTCAGCAGGCGCTCCTCCTGCAAAGGAGAGCGAGCACGCTCAATGCGCCGGCTCATTGAGGACCTGCTGGACAAGGGCCAGCAGATTGGTTAGCTCAAACGGCTTCTGCACCACATGCACCCCCTGGTAGTAGCTCGGTTGCTCTGCCACCAGCTTGCTCACCTGCTCCGCTTCTAACACAGCGGCAGTATAGACGATGACTGGGACCTCCCGCGTGAGAGGATCAGCACGCAGCTGCTTGAGAATCTCCTGTCCAGAGACATCACCCAGTCGCAGGTCGAGAATGAGCAGATCGGGCAGATCACGCTTGACACGCGCCAGCGTCTCACGCCCGTGCTGCAAAATAGAGACCTGGTACTCTTCGTCTTCCAGGACTCGCCGCATCAGATGCAGCAGCTCGTTTTTGTCATCAACAACGAGTATATGCTTGGTCACGTTCTTTCGGCGCAGCACCCTGCTCTATCGCCTGGCCCCGTGTTGCTCTCCGCCTGGAGACGGGCCAGGATCACGAACAAGGATAGACGCCGCCTCCTGTTCATCGCCGCCTAGCTGTCCTTCCGGTACGCTTTCCTACTGTTCAACTGAGGAAAATGCAGGCCGCTGCTCACGGCTGCGTTTCCGCTTGCCACCTGGCCCGAGAGGAGAATGGCACCAGCGCTGACACGCTGGTCTACACCGTAGACCGCCTGCCTGTCATTAGATATCAGGTAATTGTGTGACTCGGATAGCTGCCCCGGCCCACTGCTGAGCTGGCTCGGGGCAGCCAGGGACCTGTCCCAGCGGATGAGAGCCCCTAGACCGACATGAGGATATACACAAACAGGGTCCTTGTCAAGAGAGCGCCGTTGGTCTCTTCGAGTGTCATCGGGACCTTGCCTTCCCCATTGGCACTTATCGGTAAGTGTACCACGCCCACCCTTGACAAGACAAGGCCGTCCGCAAGTCAAGGCCCTTTGGCAGCGGATGAGTGCGGCCTGGGCTGCCTACCACCGTGCTTCCTTCTTCCCCGTCCACCTCCCCTTCATTATACACGCTCCGCTTAAGCCATCGGCCTCACCCTTCCAGTGAGCCGAACCAGGAGCCCGGGCCGCGGTCCCAGCCTCAACAGGGACTCCCTTTAGTGACGCTCCTCTTCTTGACAGACATGATATCATTAGCCATGAGTCAGGGAGGAATGACTCTTCCTTCCCTTTTTGGTGGTGACCCTCCCTGCATGCAGCGACCGCGTAGCTCAGCGGTAGAGCAGGCGCCTTTTAAGCGTAAGGTCGTGGGTTCGAGTCCCACCGCGGTCATTGTTTTCTTCTGGCGTCTCCCCTGCGGTATCCTGATGTGATGCAGTACCCAGCCGGACCGGCTGCGGCAGCACTGCGGTGCTGGTTTTTCTCTGGCCCGCAGCCGGTCCGGTTTCGCTTTTCCGCCGCCTCTTGTCGCCACCAACACCTTCTTGCGGCCAGGCTGCGGCGGTAGGGAGCGAGGCGGCCAGCATGAGCATCCATCATCGCCAGCCCAGTCAAGGCGTCACCGTACTGACCTTCTGTCAGCCCAGTCACGCGGGAGCTGTCTCGCTAGCGCAGAGCGCTCCAGCCTGGCAGGCAGCCTGCGCTCAGCCGGACAGCCAGCCCAGCCAGCAAGAGAAAAGGATCGGACCTATGGTGATTCAAGCGCAGGTCAGGCGACGTACCTACGTTGATTCGATCACGCTGATGCAGATCGCTACGGCCCTCAAAGGGCTGCCTGGCGTCGAGAATGCCGCCGCTGTGATGGCTACTGAAGCGAATCTTCAGCTACTCGCGGAGGCCGGTCTGCATCCTGGCGAGATAACCGCCGGTGCTGAAGACCTGCTGTTGGTGGTCAAAGCCGCGCTACCGGAGGCCGCCGGGCAGGCGCTGCAGGCGGCAGAGGAGCTGCTGACTACCCGCCAGCCAAAGAGCCTCTCTTTCCAAGACAGCAGCGGGTCCCCAGCCGCTGCTGCCACGCAGCCACCACATTCTCTGGAGGAGGCCGTCAGACGTCAGCCCGAGGCTCGCCTGGCCATGATCTCGGTTCCTGGTCCCTACGCAGCCCTGGAGGCCGAGCAGGCCCTGCGCGCCGGCCTGCATGTCTTTTTGTTCAGCGATAATGTGCCTCTGCAGGAAGAGATTGCCCTGAAGCAGCTGGCCCAGGAACGAGGTCTGCTGCTGATGGGCCCCGATTGCGGCACTGCCCTGCTCAATGGCATTGGGCTCGGCTTTGTTAATGTTGTGCCTCGCGGCCCTATCGGTATCGTCGGCGCTTCGGGTACTGGCATTCAGCAGGTGATGTCGCTAATCGCTCAGCAGGGGAGCGGCGTCTCTCAGGTCATCGGCAGCGGTGGGCGCGATCTGAGCCGCGAGGTAGGAGCCATGACAACCCTGGCGGGCATCCGTCTCCTCTTGAGGGACGAGGAGACGCGGGTGATCGTCCTGGTCTCCAAGCCGCCCGCCCCAGAGGTAGCCGCTCGCGTGCTCGAGGAGGCGGCCAGCGGCTCGAAAGCGGTGGTGGCCTGCTTTCTGGGCGCTGACCACGAGGCCCTGGAGCAGGGCTACGGCAGCCGGGTGGCGGTGGCCCGTACTCTGACCGAGGCCGCTACCCTGGCCGTTCAGCTCGCTGCTACACCCACCTCCTACCATGCGGCTACTACGCCCGCCAGTGCCATTGCTGCGCGTCTCGAACGGCTGAGGCAAACCTGTACTGTCTCCTCAGCCAGCGGGCATCTGGTTGGCCTTTTCGCCGGTGGAACCCTCTGCGACGAGGCGATGCAGCTCTGGAGCGCCCTGCTGGGACCTATTTATTCAAATATCCCTTTAGAGCCGGCCTGGCGCCTGCGTGAAAGCAGCCTGACAGCTCTCCCGGGTCACTGCGCCATCGACTTCGGAGCTGATGAATACACACGCGGGCGCCCCCATCCTATGATCGATCCCTCGCTGCGCCTGCAGGCCCTTGAGACCGTGGCCGACAATCCGGGCGTCTCCGTGGTTCTGCTCGACCTGGTGCTCGGCTACTGTGCCCATCCCGATCCGGCTGCCATCTATGCCCCCGTCATTGCCGGACTGCGTCGGCGCGGCCCTCGTCCAGCAATCGTAGTCTCGCTCTGCGGCACCGAGGGTGATCCGCAGCGTCTCTCGGCCCAGGCCGCACGCCTGCAAGAAGCCGGGGCCACCGTTCTTACGAGCAACGCCGAGGCAGCCCTGCACTGTGTCCAGTTACTCTACGAGCAGGAGGAAAGCGGTGGTCTCGCCTAGCACGCCAGAGCAACTCAGCCCTTCACCGTTCACCGTCATCAATGTGGGTGCCGAGCTTTTCGCCGAGGCCCTGCGCGCCCAGGGCGTTACTGTGACCAGCGTGGCCTGGCGCCCGCCCGCCGGCGATCCCGCAGCTTTAGCTCGCCTGCTGGCCGATCCGGCCATCGATCGCGCCAATGAGATCGCCGTGGGGCGCATGCTGGCCGCCGAGCCTGTCCTGGTCGACGTCCAGCCCGCCCGGACCATCATCCCTCTCTTCCGCGAGACAGCAGGAGGCTATGCCTTGCTCCACGCCGGCCCGCCGATTACGTGGGAGCGCATGTGCGGACCCATGCGCGGCGCCATTATCGGGGCCTGTCTCTACGAGGGCTGGGTCCGCAGCGAGGAGGAGGCCGTGCGCCTGGCGGAGACCGGCAGGATTACCTTCGCTCCCTGTCACCATTATCATGCTGTTGGGCCAATGGCCGGCATCGTCTCGCCTTCTATGCCTCTGCTCATCGTAGAGGATAGGGTGCATGGCAACCGCACCTTCGCCCCTCTGAATGAGGGATTGGGCAAGGTGCTCCGTTATGGGGCTTACGCTCCGGAGGTCATTGAGCGCCTGCGTTGGATGCAAGAGGTGCTCGGGCCGGCGCTGAGCCGGGCCTTGCGCCATGTCGGCGGCCTTGATCTGCGCTCGCTGCTGGCCCAGGCCCTGCAGATGGGCGATGAGGGCCATAACCGCAATAAAGCGGCTACCTCCCTCTTTCTGCGCCAGCTAGCCCCGGCTCTGGTCGAGACGGGAGCCTCCAGCGCGGAAACCGCCAGCGTGCTGCGCTTCATCGCCTCCAACGACCATTTTCATCTGAATCCTTCAATGGCAGCGGCCAAGGCCATGACGCTGGCGGGGGCGAACGTGCCCAATAGCAGCGTGGTGGTCACGATGGCACGCAATGGGGTCGATTTCGGTATCCGTGTGAGCGGGTTGGGCGAGCGCTGGTTTGTAGGGCCGGCCCAAGCGATTCAAGGCCTCTATTTTGCCGGCTTCGGTCCCGAGGATGCCAATCCTGATATTGGGGATAGCGCTATTACGGAGACCGCCGGGCTGGGCGCCTTCGCAATGGCTGGGGCCCCGGCCATCGTCCAGTTTATCGGCGGCACACCCGCTGACGCTTTGCGCTATACCCGTGAGATGTACTCTCTGACTGTGACCACGAATCCTCAGTTCAGCCTGCCCAGCCTCAACTTCCAGGGAACCCCAACCGGCATCGATATCCGTCAGGTCTGTCGTCTGAATCTGCCACCGGTCATCAATACGGGCATTGCGCACCGTCTGCCCGGCATTGGTCAGGTTGGGGCCGGTATCGTCCATCCGCCGATGGAATGCTTCACCGCCGCTTTGCAGGCCCTGGCCGATAGCCGGCAGTCCGTGTGAGGTGGACTGGAAAGCAGGCCAGCCAGGCCGTTGCCCACCCAGCTCAATCGCCAGACTGGGACAGGAAGAGGAAAGAGGAGCCTGCTCCCCTCGGTCAGTCAAGGGCGCAGGCTCCTCGCCACCAGCATCCCAGCAAATGACGCGGGAAGGGAAGCGCTGACGGCCAGCCGCTCAGAAGGAGAGCGCGACCATTGGCCGTGCTCTCCTTCTGTTTAGCGCGGCGTGCCGCTCTGGGGATCGAGGAAGAGACGCGGTGCACGCGGGCCGGAGAAGTCGAACATCTGGGTCAGGGGACCGGCCAGCTCGTCAAAGGACTGATCGCCGATGCGACCTAGCTGCCAGTTATCTTCGATAAAGCGCAGGATCGAGGTCTGATCGGTCACCGTATGGTCGACGAAGTTGACCCGCGCGAAGGGCGAAATCACCAACAAGGGCAGACGAGGCCCATAGCCGCAGCGCCCAGAGTAGGCCCCTGGCTGTGGCGTTCCACACTGGCCCGCGCCAGTGAGCGTATCGTAGGTCGCGTCTGCTGAATGCATCACAATGGGCCCCATCACGTGGTCGTACCAGCCATCCGAATCGTCGTAGGCGATAACGATGGCCATGCTCTCCCAGTACGGCGAGCGCTCCAGGCGATTGATCGTGTCGACCAGGAACTGCTGTTCGTCGAGGGGGTCTGAGTAGCCAGCGTGTCCGTCCTGATAGGCGGCGGGTTTGAGGAAGCTAACCGCCGGTAGATGGCCAGCCTGCAGCGCGGCCCAGAAATCGCTGAGATCGTACTGATGGTTAGCCTGGTCGCTACGCCCAATCATCTGCACCGAAGACGGCGGCAGATGATGTGGATTGGCCGTCGACTGATAATATTGGAATGGCTCATGATGGGGGATATAGTCGGTGACAGTGGCCCCACCAATGTTCTTGTGGGTCGCCCCACAGACTGCCTTGCCATTATTGACCGCCGTCGGGCGGAAACCACCCTGGAACCAGCCCCAGGTGATGCCTTTGGCATTCAGGAGATCCCCTACGTTTTTGCCACTCAGCGAAGCTGTCGTCCCCACTGAGCAATCATCGAAAGCCGGACGAGCATCGCCGATCAAGGTGCCGTTGCTGATCAGGCCAGACACGTTGGCCGGCGTGGCACCATGCGTCTGACCAGAGACCAGATTGATGGCGCCCGGTGTCGAGGGGCCAAAGGTCGTGCCAAAGGAGTTATCGCTCATGGCAAAGTGCTGGGCATAGTTCCAGAGAGCGGTGACAGTGTTGCCATCGTAGTAGTCCAGCACAATCGATTTATCGGTGCAGCTTGAGCCAGCCACCGACTGCACAAAGCGATCCATCAGGCCATGATCAAAAGCCTCTTGCTCATCATCATAATCATGATCCTGATCGCACGTCAGGGCCTGGGAGCGATCAAGCCGCTTCGGATTGGCGCTATTCGGGTTATGACTCAACAAGCTTGGCGTCAACCCGTTCACGGTGGGCGTGCCCGGTCGGGCATGGAAAGCAGGTTCTCCAGGAGGATTGAGCGCGACAGGATAGGTGGCGAAATAGTGGTCAAACGAGACGTTCTCGTCAAAGATAACCACGAGATGTTGAATGGGAGTGGTCGTCGAGCGTCGTGCTGGCGTCGCTCCCATTTGAGACTGGGAAGGCGCAGCAGCCGCGGCCACCGTCCCCAACAGAATGACCATTAGCAACATGGCCAGGCTAACTTTGAAGAGGCGCTTCATGGTTTGCTCCAACCTTTCCGCAAGCTCACGAGACCAGAAACTGGTCCTGCCTGGAATCGGTAAGCTCCTGATCATCCCGTATCGCGTCCGACAGCCGCCAGGAGTCCTCTGCCTGGCAGTGACTGTCTTCTCTGCAGCTCCGTGAGGAATCGTATCACGCCTTCATTAAGCGGGCGCAAAGGTCAGGTTAAAGAATAGCGACTATGTTGAGTATAGCGAGAGCCGAAAAATTCATTCCTTCGAACCTATCGATAAATAAGCTAATATAACAGATCTATATATATTTTTAATCACCAAGAAGAAAGGTGATAACAAACCGAAGAAAGAGCAGACTGAGAGATAACGCCTGGCAGCCTGATGATCGAAGGGGTCAACTCAGCAACCCAGGCCGAGCTGTAGGGGATAGGAGAGGAGAGCAAAAAGCGCTGGCGGCTCTGAGCTGGCTCACTGGAGCAGGACCACCCGTCAACGAGCATCAGAGGGGCGAGCCTCCAGGAGAAGCCTCTCTGTCCGGCTTCCCGCTGGGCCCGCCCCCTTCTCAGACAGGGCGCAGTTGAGGGTATCAACGAAAGGATAGCAGGCTCGCCTGCTTTCTTTGCCAGACAGCTGCTTACTCGGTGCGCAAGGCCACAATTGGATCAAGACGGGCCGCGCGCTGCGCTGGATAGAAGCCAAAGACGACACCGACCAGGGCTGAGACACCGAAGGCCAGCAAGACTGAGAGCGGATCAAGCACAAAGGGCGTACTGGTAAAATGTGTCAGCACCCAGGCCCCGATTGGGCCTAGCACGATACCGATCAGTCCGCCCAGGATGCTCAGCACCAGGGCCTCGATCAAAAACTGCGTCATCACATCGCGCGGGCGTGCTCCGATAGCGATACGAATACCGATCTCGCGTGTACGCTCGGTCACCGAGACCAGCATGATATTCATGATCCCGATACCGCCGACCACCAGCGAGACCGAGGCCACACTGACCAGGAGGATTGTCAGGGCCTGGTTGGTGCCCTGTACCGACTGCAGGACCTGGAGCTGATTGGCGATCTGGAAGTCATCGAGCTGCGGGTTCGAAATGTTATGTCGTTGCTCCAGCAACTGCTCGACCTCATTCTGCACCAGGCCGACATCGGAGGTGCTATCGGCAGTCAGCACGATCTGACCCAGGGAGCGCCCGCCGCTCAGACGCTGTCGGGCCGTTGTATAGGGTACATAGACAACGTCATCGGCATTGCGCCCGCCAGTGGTTCCCTTGGGAGCCAGCACCCCAATCACCGTAAAGGGAACGCCATTGATGCGCACACTCTGCCCCACGGGGTTGGCGCCTGGGCCAAAGAGGTTGTCGACGACTGTCTGGCCGAGCACAGCCACAGTATGGCCGCTATCCTCATCGTCCTGGGAGATGAAGCTGCCTTCCTGCAGCTGCCAGCCGCCGATCTGCTGATAAGGAGGGGCCACCCCGACGACCGAAGTCGACCAGTTCTGGTCGCCGGCCACCAGCTGCCCCTGGGCATTAATCAGCGGGCTGACAGCGGTCACATGGGAGAGCTGAGCGATCGCATTGGCATCGTCCAGCGTCAGCGACTGGGCAGACCCCAGGCCGCTGCTGACCCCGCCGGTGCCGCGGGCGCTACCAGGGAAGATCGTCAGCTGAGTCGGATTGAGGGCTGAGAGCCGCTGATTAATGGCAGCGGCGTTCCCCTCACTGATCGAGATCATCATAATCACAGCGCCGACGCCGATAATGATCCCCAGCGAAGTCAGCAGGGAACGCAGCGCATTGGCCCGCAAGGCTCGCAGCGCGCTGCGCGTCCCCCGATAGACAGCAGAGAAGCCGCGGGCCCGCCGATAGGCGTGAACGGGAGGCAGGAAAGCGCTACGGTCCAGCGGCGCCGGCTGTGGCAGCGTGGCATGCTGTGATGCACCAGTCTCGGGCCTCAGAAAGCTCATGAGGTCACCTTCCTTCCCTCCTGTTCATGATCATGATCGTGATCGTGATCATGGGTCAGCTGCAGGCGGGCCTCCAGCGGCTCAGGATTGAGCGTGTCGCCCACAACGCGCCCATCGCGGAAACGCACCTGGCGACGGCAATAGGCAGCGATATCGGCCTCATGCGTCACCAGAATAATGGTCAGGCCACGGCGATTCAGCTCCTGCAGAATGCCCATGATCTGAACACTGGTCTGGCTATCCAGATTCCCCGTTGGCTCGTCGGCCAGGAGCAGAGTCGGCGATGTTACCAGGGCGCGCGCAATAGCCACGCGCTGCTGCTGACCACCCGACAGCTCCGTGGGACGATGGTGAGCGCGCGTGCGCAGGCCCACCAGCGTCAGAGCCATCTCCGCTCGCCGCCTACGCTCCTCGGCAGGCATCTGCATATAGGTCAGCGGCAGCTCGACGTTCTCCAGGGCAGTCATCCAGGGCAAGAGATTGAAATTCTGGAAGACGAAGCCGATCGAGCGGTTGCGCACGTCGGCCAGCTCATTGGGGCTTAGCTCATCGACCGGCACCCCGTTGAGCAGATAACGGCCCGCCGTCGGCTGGTCCAGGCAGCCGAGCAGATTCATGAAGGTTGATTTGCCCGAGCCGGAGGGACCCATGAGAGCCACCAACTCGCCCGACCAGACATCGAGATCAACCCCCCGTAGAGCCGGCACGACCGTATGACCCAGGTAATAGTTCTTGACAAGCTGACGGACTCGCACCAGGGGATAGGCGCGATGCCCATCAGCCTGCCGCTGCTCACGCTGCTCCATTTAGCGGCCACCTCCTCCTCCGCCAAAGAAGCGCGCCCCACCACCGCCGAAGCCGTTACCGCCCCCCAGGCCACTGCTACCACTGCCCGTGCTGGTCGTGGAGAGGTTAGAGAAGACGCCTCCCGTCGCACTGACCACCACCTGATCGCCGTCCTGCAGACCCGAGGTCACCTCGGTGTAGGTTCCATTGGTCAGGCCCGTCTGAATCACCACCGGGGTCAGCTGACCATTGCGCAACGTTAGTACCACGCGCGTGCTACTGCTGCTGCCTCCGTTGCCGCTGGTGCCAGAGGCACTGGTCCCGCCAGTGCTGTTGGCATTACCCTGGCCGAAGGAGATGCCGGCATTGCGATAGACCTGTGCCAGCGTCTGCCGGCTGATGGCGCCAACCTGCACAGCCTCATTGGTAAAGGTCAGGGCCTGGTTGGGCACCAGCAAGACCCCGATGCGCTGCTGGGTCGTGATATTGACGGTGGCCGTCATGCCCGGATAAATGTGAGCCCCGTTGAGGCTGCTCTGATCAACCGTCAGATCAACGGTATAGCTCACCACATTGGAAGAGCTTTGGCCAAGGATATCGACCGAGGAGACGGTCGCATGGAAGGTCCGGTTAGGATAGGCCGCCACCGTGAAGGAAGCCGGCTGACCCACCTGGACACTGGCAATATCGGCTTCATTGACAGCTGCGGCGATGGTCAGCGAGCTGGTATCTACAAGCACCATAAAGGCATTGCTCCCGCTGCTGCCGGAGGAGCCGGAGCTAGAGTTGGTTGTGCCAGGTGTCTGGCCGACCGTGCCATTAATGGCCACGATCGTCCCATCGGAAGGAGCCGTCAGCACCGTCTGGGAAAGATTGTGCTGAGCTGCTGCCAGCTGATCCTCCGCGCTCTGGAGCTGACCCTGGAGCTGATCAAGCTGCGACTGCGCAGCCCCGCTGTTGACCGCATCATTGTAGGCCGTTTGGGCGTTGTTCACCGCCTGCTGGGCCTGCGTCACGGCGTCTTGCAGCGAGGGGGAATTGACCTTCGCCAGGACCTGGCCTTTGGTTACGTGCTGGCCCACTTGCACATCGATCTCGCTGATCTGGCCACCCACCGAGCTGGGAAAGTTCAGATTGTACTGGGCCCGCGGCATGACTGGCCCAGTGCCCGAGACGGTCACCGCGAGGTTGCCGGTGGTCACCGTCGCCTGCGTATACTGAGGCTGCTGCTGCGCCATCTGATGCATATAGGCCAGCGCACCGCCTGCAGCCAGCAGCAGAACGACCACCACCACAGTGGCAATCAACCACCCGCGCCGGCGCCGGCGACGCGGCGGCACAGTGAGTTTGGTGTCCAGACGCACCGCTTCCTCTGTAGCGATCTCACTCCCCTCGTCCTCCAGTAACGGCTGGAGATTCGTCTCGACATCAGACATGCTTACATCTCCTTTCAGAAGAAGGCTCCTTATTCGCTTCTGCTATCAACCGGCCTTCATTCCTTACCTCCCCTGCATCTGGGGGTTGATGATGACACTGGAGGCGGTTAGCTGACCCTGGCTGCCGTTGGAACCAACGACCAGCACCGTCACCCCGTTCTTGAGATCGCTCGCACTGGCAGCCCTGGTCTCAACGACGCGCGTGGCGCTGGTCAAGGTCAGCACAAAGTTGCTGCCGCTGCTATCGGTCACCGTCAGCCGATTACCGACGATCTGGGTGATGCTACCGCGCACGGCGCGCTCGCTTTGATTGCTGCCAGCGCCGTTAGCGCCGATGCTCCCTTGACCCTGGCGCCGGAAACAGGCCGTATTGACGTTGCCGCGATTGCCGCCGAAGCCCTGACGTGAGCCCTGGCCACTCTGACCAGGGCCGCCGCCGTTACTCGCAAAGCCTGCCTGAACGCCTCCAGCGGCGATAGAGACGGCGGAGTAGGTACCGTCCGTGTCCTGGTTGACAAAGACCGTGACCTGCTCCCCATTCTTGAGGTCGCTCACCTTCTCTTGCACCTGTTGGGTGAAGCGCGTACTGCTGGTGTAGACCACCTGCTTGCTCTGACCCTGCCGGTCTCGCACCGTGAAGGAGCCAGTACTCACGCTTTGCACTGTCCCGCTCACGCTCTGAAAGCGTGGGGCAGGGGGACAGGTGGGGGTCGCAGAAGCAGAGGCGCCGACGCCCCCAGCGGTGCTGTTGGTGCCACAGGCCGCCAACAACAGGAGGGCCATCAGCGAGAGCAAGCCAGCGGCCCAGCGGAGCAGCTGACGCGCCGCTTGTCTGACAGTAGCCATCGTGCAGTGACTCCCTTCGCTTAAGCACTCTCTGGGTCTCGCTCATCACATCAGGGAATCTAGCTAACCGAGGATAAAATCGCTGTTAAGATCGCCTGGGGGGTGAGATTCTAGCTAGCTCCTCGCGAGAGGGAGTCGGCTTTGTGGATCATCCGACAGCGGCCACTGGCAGGTTAGCCTGCCCTCGCCACCACGGAAGCTAATTCCTGGCCGGTACTGAGGAGCGCTTCGGAGCCTGCACATCCAATAGACGATGGCAGGGAAGCAGGAGAGAGGTCAGACTGCTCAGCTTGAGCTAACGGCAGAGAGACAGTGAAGATGCTGCCACGGCCCGGCTCACTCCAAAGACTGACTTGTCCGTGGTGCTGCTGCACGATGGCCGCGACGATAGAGAGGCCAAGGCCAGCCCCGCCGCTGTGACGCGAGCGCGAGCTGTCAACGCGATAGAAGCGGTCAAAAATGCGTCCCTGCTCCTCGGGCGGAATGCCGATGCCGGTGTCAGCTACCGTGATGCACGCCTGTCCCTCGGACTCCAGACCATTGACACGCACCTCACCGCCCGAGCGATTGTAGCAGATCGCATTTTCGATCAGATTGGAGAAGACGCGCGCCAGCAGCAGCTCGTCGCCGATTACCACCAGATCGGGCAGATTCTCCAGCACAAGGCTGACCCCATGCTCCTGGGCCAGCGGCTGCAGTTCCTGGAGGACCTCCTCCAGCAGCGGCCCCAGACTGACCTCACTGCGGGTGTAGAGCGGCTGCTCACTCTTGACGAGCAGCAGCATGTTGGAAACAAGCGATTCCAGGCGAGTGAGGGCGCGCTCTTGAGCAGCAGCCATTTCCTGATAATCCTCCAGCGTCGCCTGTGGATCACCAGTCACGACTTCCAGACTGGCGCGCATGGCCGCCAGAGGGGTGCGCAGCTCGTGGGCCACGTTGGCAACAAAGCGCCCCTGCTGAGCAAAGGTCTCGCCCAGCCGGGCGAGCATAGCGTCAAAGGCCTCGGCCAGCTCCTTAATCTCATCGCGGGGTCCTGTCAGCCCCAGACGGGTATCGAGCGTCTCGACACTGATGCGCCGCGCCGCATTACTCACCTGGCGCAGGGGACGCAGAGCGGTACCCGCCAGCCAGTAGGCCCCAAATCCACCCAGCACAGCGACCAGAGCCAGACCAATCAGAGAGATACTCTGCAACTCCAGCAAGAGGGCACGCTCAATAGGATTGAGGTGGCCGCGAGCGAAGCTCTCAGCCAGGCGCTCCGCCAGCGGGGCCGGCAAGGGCGGAAGCGCGTTTCTGAGACGAGCGCCATTCGGCGAGACCGCTGTGCGCGACCAGTCCAGTCCAGTGCTGTGAATGATGCGCGAGAAACTATTAATGGCAGCAATATTGATAAAGAAGAGCAGCGAGAAGCTAAGGACAAAAACCAGCGCAGCGGAGCCGATAGCAATCCGCAAGCGCAGTGGCAAAAAGCGCCTCCGCGCACGACGCAGGCGCGGGAGGCGCAGACCCAGGCGCGATAACGAGAAAGAGTATCGGCTCATGCTTTCTCCTCCAATGGGGCAGAGAGCGGACCGAGACGGTAGCCCTGGCCAACAACCGTTTCGATATAGCGCGGCGCCTCGGCGACGTCTCCCAGCTTGCGCCGCAGCGAATTGATATGCACACGCACCGTGTTGGTGAACGGATTGGCCTGCGAATCCCAAACGTGCTCAAGGAGCGTTTCTTGACTGACCACCTCACCCTGGTGGCGCATCAAATATTCCAAAATGCCGAACTCTTTGCCGGTCAGCGAGAGGCGCTGATTGCCACGCCAGACCACGCGCGCTACCGGATCAAGCTTCAGGTCGGCGTAGCAGAGAAGCGGCTCGCGCCCGCGGAGATCGCGACGCAGCAAGGCGCCGATGCGGGCCACCAGTTCAGCGAAGTAGAAGGGCTTGACCAGATAATCATCAGCCCCCAGCTCCAGACCGGCCACCCGTTCGTCCGGCTTGCTGCGAGCGGTTAACATGAGGATGAGCAAAGCAGGGCGAAGCGCCCGGAGGCGGCGACAAACTTCCAGGCCATCGAGGCCGGGCAAATTGAGATCGAGGACAACCAGGTCGTAGTCATTGACTTCGGCCAGCATACAACCGCGCTCCCCATCGTAGGCAACATCGACAGCATAGCCACGCTGGCGCAATCCCTTCGCGAGCGCATGCGCAATATCAGGCTCGTCTTCAATGACCAGCAATCTCATATGCTCAGCTCTGGCCTCTCCTCACAAGGCGCGACACTTGACCCAGCCGGTCCACCTTGCCGCTGTCCACTCTTTGCGTCCCTGCGTCTCAGCAACCCGGCCTTGTCTGTATCTGTACGCGAGGCTACGGCCTGGTGGATCTACTAGATCATCATAATGAGATGGAGCCAGCAAAGCAACGGTTGGTATAGCAGCAAGCCCTTCCCTCTGAGCCAGCCCGAGTGAGACGCTCGACCATTGTGTCTCACGCCGCGAGCAGCCGTATTGCCGCAGTAGGGAGGGATGGCCTGCCGCCATGCAAGAACCACCGGTGGCAGGAGATTCGGCAGACCACCCCACCATCCCTACTGGAGGATACCCGGTCGCTGCTCAAGTATACAGAGAAGAGTTCAGAAAAGTATGACGGATCTGTAAAGAAACTTTAAAGTAGTATGTCATGCCTCCTATCAGCTGCCCGCCAGGTCCAGCCTGGCCAGGCCGCATTACGCCCCCTTCCTCCCCCTCTCTTGCAATCTCAGCCCCATTGTGCTATAGTAGAAAGCACAGAAGAAAGAAAGGAAGCAGAGAGTACCTCAGCGAGCACAGTAGACAGCGATCAAGCGAGTGAGAAGAGAGGCCGATGTAGCTCAGCTGGTAGAGCACTCGCCTTGTAAGCGAGTCGTCGTCGGTTCGAGTCCGACCATCGGCTCCGCTGCCCCGGCAGTTGTGGAACGCCGGGGCTTGCCGTATTGTGCAGGGCGTGACGCGACGCCCAGAGCGCAACAGTAAGGACACTGGTGCAGCTCGGCTGCCTTGCGTGTTGGTGCGTGCAGTTGGTTCAGCAGCAGCGTAGCCATGATGGCCGGTCCGCTCAGGCGCCGGCTTGAGGATCATGGCGCCCGGCTTGCACTCAGCAGCAAGCACGTCAGCCAGATGCCCGCGACCCTGCGGTTACTCACTTGTCCCGTCGTCCGCCGGCCTGTCAGTCTCTCTCTGCCCTCTGGTACACAGCTCGCTGCCTGCACAGAACAGAATGGATGGCTCGTTAGCGCTAGGCAGAGCGTTCTGAACGGAGCAAGCCTGGCACTCATCTTGCCTCGCTCCGTTCCTCATGCGGCAGCCGCTCATGGCACCTGGTGGCAGGACTGCTATAATGATGAAAAGACCGGCAGAGGTTACCTGTCTGTCCGTGGCAGACAATGCAGTGGCGCTCAGCCTGTCCGGCAGACCACGCCTTGCCCGCCGCTTTACCCTGGTCCGCTCGCCTTTCTCTGCCCAGTCTGCGCCAGCCAGTGCCAGCTAGCAACAGTCAGGGCGTTCGTTCGCTGGCTCCGGCTCCTTCCTGTAAGATCCAGCGGTGGCGAGCTGGAACCAGTAGCAGAACAGGAGCTAGCAGTGCAGTTCGATCTCGACGAGGAGCAACGAGCGATTCGCGACACCGTCCGTCGCTTTACAGAACAGGAGATTGTGCCCCACGCCTCTACGTGGGACGAACAGGAGTATTTCCCACGCGAAGTCTACCTGAAGATGGCGCCCTTGGGCCTGTTGGGCATGACGATCCCCGAGACCTACGGGGGCAGTGCTCTGAGCCGGACCGTGGCCGCCCTGGTCTATGAAGAACTGGCCCGGGGAGATATGGCTACCGCGGTCGGCCTCTCGGTCCACAACATGGTAGCAGGCTCCATCGCTCGCTTCGGCCACGAGGAGCAGCGCGAGCGCTGGGTCCGACGCCTGGCCCAGGGCGAGCTGCTCGGAGCCTTCGCTCTCAGTGAGGCCGGCGCCGGCTCGGATGCAGCCAGCCTTCAGTGTCGCGCCGAGCGTCGCGGCGATACCTATGTGCTCAATGGCACTAAGATGTGGGTCACCAACGGAGGCGAGGCCGATCTCTACCTGGTGATGGCCCGCACGAGCCCAGTCCGTGGCTCACAAGGAATCAGCTGCTTTGTAGTTGAGAAGGAGACTCCTGGCTTCCGCTTCGGGAAAACCGAGCGCAAGATGGGCCTGCATTCCTCCCCCACCCGGGAGTTAATCTTTGAGCAGTGCACTATTCCGCTCGGTCAGCGCCTGGGTGAGGAAGGCCAGGGCTTCAAAATCGCGCTCTCGTCGCTGGACGGCGGACGCATCAATATCGGCGCCATCGCCGTGGGAGTGGCCCAGGCCGCTTTCGAGGTCGCTCGCTCCTACGCTTGCCAGCGGACACAGTTCGGCCAGCCGATCGGCGCTTTCCAGGCCGTACAGTTTATGCTGGCCGATATGGCCATGAAGATTGAAGCTGCCCGCCTGCTGGTCTACGAGGCCGCCTATAAGCTGGACCACGAGCAGAATGCCAGTATGTACGCCTCAATGGCCAAGTGCTTCGCCACCGATGTGGCAATGGAGGTCACCACGAACGCGGTCCAGGTTCTGGGCGGCGCCGGCTACGTGCGGGATTACCCGGTCGAGCGCTATATGCGCGATGTGAAGGTGGCCCAGATCTTCGAGGGCACTAACCAGATTCAGCGCATGGTGATCGCCCGGGCCTTGCTGGGGAATATCCGTTGATAGACAGGTGTTCTAGTTTGCAGAAAAAGAAGAAAGTGGCCGATAGAAGATTGTAGGGACGGGTTGGCTCAGTGGCTGGCTACCTCCGCTGATCGGGTTGGCAGGCAGGCCAGAGCAGTGGCAGATACCTGCTAGGATCACCGCAACCAGGCCCCTCCAGCCTGACCCAACTCGACTTGACCCAGCCTGACCTACTCCTGACGGAGCCTGGCACAGGATAGCAGCGATGGCGGCCAGGGCAAGAGATGGCTGCGATGCGTCGGTCGCCAGCGCAGTGCTCTTCCTTGTTTTTTCGCATCGCCTATGCTAGACTTTTAATGGAATAATAGATCCGAATAGTGTGTATTTTTGATAGTTCAACGTTGCGTAGACTTTTCTGTATTTGGCTATAACTCCTGTTGGCGGAGACAGGAGTCGACATATATCTCATCAAAAGCAAAGAGTGGGCATACTCATGCTTGAGTGTGGTTAGGAGGTTTTTGTTACCTTGACAATGGAAAAAATTCGACTTATCCCCCTGGGTGGGCTTGGGGAAGTCGGAAAGAACATGATGGTGATCGAGTATGGTGAGGACATCATCATCGTTGACGCGGGGCTGATGTTTCCTGACGATGAGATGTTCGGGGTTGACCTGGTGATCCCGGACACCACCTATCTGCAGGACAAAAAGCAGCGTATTCGGGCGATTCTGGTCACCCACGGCCACGAGGACCACATTGGTGGTCTCCCCTATGTTCTCCCCGCGCTCGACTTCCCCCCCGTCTACGCTACCCGTCTGACCCAGGGGTTGATCCAGGTGAAGCTCAAGGAGCATAAGCTGCAGGATCGTGCTGTCATTAAGATGGTCGCTCCTGGCGATAAGGTCAAACTGGGCAAGTGCACTGCGGAATTCTTCCACGTCAATCACAGCATTCCTGACGCGGTCGGTATTGTGATTCACACGCCCGTGGGTACCGTGGTGCACACCGGTGACTATAAATTCGACCATACGCCGGTTGATGGGCAGCCGGCAGATTTTGGCACACTGGCGCGCATTGGTACGGAAGGCGTTCTGGTGCTACTGGGCGACAGCACGCGCGTGGAGTCGCCTGGCTATACCCCCTCGGAGCGCGTGGTCAGCGACTCGCTTGACAAGATCTTCGCCAATGCTCCCGGGCGCATCTTGATCGCTACCTTCGCTTCGCTGATCTCGCGTGTGCAGCAGGTAGTCGACACAGCGGTGCGCTATGGGCGTCAGGTTGCTCTGGTCGGGCGCAGTATGGTGAGCAATGTCCAGATGGCCATCGATCTGGGTTATCTGAGCATCCCCAAGCATACCCTGATCCGCGCTGAGGATATCAATAAGCTGCCGCCTGAGCGCATTGTGATCATCTGTACTGGCAGCCAGGGCGAGCCGACTTCGGCGCTAACGCGCATCGCCAACCAGGACCATCGTCTCGTGCGCATTCAGCCGGGTGACACCGTCATTCTTTCCGCGACGCCGGTGCCAGGCAACGAGAAGATGGTCAATCGCACGATCAATAATCTCTTCCGCCAGGGGGCGGAAGTCTTCTATCAGGGCGTCTCGCCGGTGCACGTCTCTGGCCACGCCGCTCAGGAAGAGCTGAAGCTGATGCTGAGCATGATCCGACCGAAGTTCTTCGTGCCGATTCACGGCGAGTACCGTCAGCTGATGCTCCATGCAAAGCTGGCTGCCTCGCTGGGCATCCCCGCAGATCACATTGTGATCGCCGAGGATGGCGACGTGATCGAGGTGACGAAGAACTCGATCCATGCTGCTGGCCATATCTCCTGTGGCAATGTCTATGTCGATGGCTTGGGCGTGGGCGATGTCGGTCAGATCGTACTGCGCGATCGCCAGGTGCTGGCCCAGGATGGTATCCTGATGGCCGTTCTGACGGTCGATAAGGAAACGGGGCGCCCTCTGGCTGGACCGGACATCATTTCGCGCGGCTTCGTCTATATGCGCGATGCCGAGGAACTGCTGGCGAGCGCGCGCGAGCGAGTGCTGGAGTCCTTCGTTGGTCTCAACGGCCACGCCTCCGATTGGTCCTTTGTAAAGGACAAGATTAAGCACACGCTCAGCGAGTTCCTTTACGAGAAGACCCATCGTCGGCCTATGGTCCTGCCGGTAGTTATGGAGGTCTAAGCTGGAACCAGCCTGGCGCGGGGTGAGCGAGAGCCGCCGCATGATCCGCCCCGCCGCTCGTCGGCCTTGTCTCTCGCCTCTCCCCGCCGCCAATTCCTGGTTCCTCCGCCCTCCGAAGGTCTCTCTGGTTCCGCGGCAAGCAGCAGCACTTTCTCTTTCTCCTCTCTCCCTTCCTTCTTTGTGACAATTCTGCGACAGATCACTGATGTGCCTGCGACAGGTTCTGCTTATGCTTTAGGCAGAGAGCGCACTACGAGGAGTCTCGTCAGCATTGGCATAGAGAGAATAGAGTCGATCCCTTCTCTGCTCTGTGTTTTTTTCCTGTCCTTGTCTGCGCTCTCTTTTTTTTGCGGTCCTCCTGGCCGTCCGCAATCCTGGCCGTTGCCTGCTGCCTGCTGCCTGCGCCAGACTGGACTGGACCAGACCATAGGCCCCAGAGAGAGGCTCGGGGACTGGCGTTCTTCTTGCTCGCGGGCGCCAGTCAGAGCGCGCTAAGCCCGCGCTAAGCCGCGATTTCCCCACTTGCGCCCTTGGAACATCTGCGCTATCATACTGGTGTTGCTTATAGAACTCTGGCACGCGCTATCCCAGCAGAAGCGCTGCTGGAGAGGAAGAAGAGCGCTCCTCTTTTTTAGCGAATGCCACGGGAGAGGATCGCCTGCATAGCTCACAGGAGGAGCAGACGGAGCGGGAATGGCAGCCAGCGATCAGAAGAATCAGCGTAAGGAGCGCATTGTCCCGGGCGTAGAGGCGAAGCGGACGGCGCGGGCGAGCGCTGCCGCAGGCGCCGTCGGGTCCAGCCGCGCCCGCGTTGAGCAACGGACTCCCGGACCTGCTCATGCCCGGCAGGCACCAAAGCGCGCCTCGGCGGGTTCCCGGTCATCGGGGCGTAAAGCCTCTTCAGCCCCGTCTTCCCCCCCCGCTGACCAGACGGGGGACGAGCGCTTTATTCACTGGCTCCGCGCGCAGTGGCAACGCCTTGAACCCCATCAGCAGCAGCAGTTTTACAGCTTAATCCTGCTCTTGCTCTCCCTGGTCCTGCTCGGTGCACTGACGATTTTCCGTCAGGCTTTCTTTCTGAAAGAGATCCGTGCCATCTCTACGGCTCTCCTTGGCTGGTCGGTCTACGTGCTGGCTCTCAGTTTGCTGGCGTTGGCCGGGATCTTGCTGATCGAGGGCCTGCTCCAGCGCAATCTGCTGCGCAGGTCACTGGTAGGCGGGTTGGCCCTGCTCTGGCTGCTGGTCCTGGCTGAAAGCCAGCTCCTTTTCGGTGGTGAGACCGGCGGCTTCCTTGGCGCTCTCCTGATTTTGCCTCTCCACAACTGGCCAGCTGCTGTCGGTCACATTCTGATCCTGGGCCTGATGGTCCTGGTCAGCATTGTCACCTTCCGCATCACCTTCGGGCATATTCTGGCCGCCGCCCGCTTCGTGCGCCAGCTCTTCGCCGACCACGTGGAGCGTCCCGCGCACACCGGCAGTGGTGAAGGTGCCCGCGGCCCTTCGCCTTTTCTTGGCCAGCGTCCCCGCTACAGCCGCTATGGCGGTCAGGCTCAGGCCGGAGCCAGCTCTGGAGACGATGAAGGGACCGCTCAGGGAACACGCGCCGGGATGGTCCGCTCGTCAGTCAGCCCCGCAGAGCCAACGATGAGCGAGGAAGATGAGGATATCATCGAGTTCGAGCCAGATTTCGAGAGTGACGATGACCGCCAGGATGGCAGAGACAGAGCGTTCCACCGGCACCAGCCTGGCTCTCTTCTCCGCGGTCCGTATCCGCCGCCCAAGCCGCTGAATCGCCAGGAGTATCAGGCCGCCACACGAGGAGCGCAGCAGCAGCCGCTGCCCTTCGACGGCGAGCACCCGCCTCAGCAGCCGCTGCACATCTCCGCGCACAACGTTGTCCCCAATCTGCCAGAGATGGAGCCGCTGACGCCCAATCCTCTGAAGCGTCAGTCAGCTGCGGAGGTCAGTAGAGGGTCGCAGCCTCGCAGTGGAGGTCAGCCCTCGTCTCCGTGGAAGTTACCGGACTTGGGCCTGCTCAATCGGCCCGAGGACATGAAGCTGCAGATGTTGGGCGAAGATACGGTCGCCCTGGCCAAGCTCATTCAGGATACGCTGCGCAGCTTCCGCGTCGAGGCCGAGGTGCGGCCTGAAGACATCAGCATCGGCCCCACGGTGATCCGGTTTGGCATCCGCCCGACAGGCAAGCCGGCCATGCAGCCTGACGAGAAAGGGCGCCTGGTTCCTGTGCGCGACGCCTCCGGCAATATTGTCTATGAGTCGCGCACACGAGTGAGCCGCATTATGGCCCTACAGAACGATCTGGCCCTGGTATTAGAGGCGCGCTCAATCCGCATGGAGGCCCCGGTGCCAGGCCGACCCTACGTCGGCGTCGAGATCCCTAATAAAAATAGCCGCCTGGTGACGCTGCGGGAGATCCTGGAGAGCAAGGAGTATCAGAGCGCGCGGGCCAAGTCCAGACTGGCGGTGGCCCTGGGCAAGGATGTCGCCGGCGCGGTTCGCGTTGGCGATCTGGCGCGCATGCCCCACCTGTTGATCGCCGGGGCCACGGGCGCCGGCAAAAGCGTCTGCATCAATGCGATGATTGCCACCTTCCTGATGCAGGCCACTCCCGACGACCTGCGCCTGCTGCTCGTCGACCCCAAGATGGTCGAGCTGACGCACTACAATGGCATTCCTCACCTGTTGATGCCAGTGGTGACAGAAGTTGACACGGTGGTGGGCCTGCTCAAAAACGCGATTCACGAGATGGAGCGCCGCTATCGTCTCTTCTCCCGCCTGGGTGTGCGCAACCTGGACAGCTATCGCAAGCTGCGCAACGAGCGACTGGCCCGCGGAGACAACTCGCTCCAGAACTTGCCCGCCATCGTCATCATTATCGACGAGCTGGCCGATCTGATGATGACGGCGCCCGAGGAGGTAGAGGGGCTGATCTGCCGCCTGGCTCAGCTTGCCCGAGCCACAGGCATCCACCTCGTGGTAGCAACGCAGCGCCCCTCAGTCGATGTAATCACCGGCCTGATTAAGGCCAACATTCCAACGCGCATCTCCTTCATGGTCAGCTCAGCCATTGACTCGCGGACCATCATCGACATGGGTGGAGCGGAACGCCTGCTTGGACGCGGTGACATGCTCTACCTGCCCGCCGATGCCGGCAAGCCGGAGCGCATCCAGGGAGCCTTTGTCGCCGATGAAGAGATTGAGCGCCTGGTCACCTACTGGAAAGAGCAGGCTTCCCAGCATCGCCCAGGAGGCAGCCCGGAGATCGAACCCGGCTGGGAGGTTCACGAGCAGGAGGCCGAAGAGTCTACACTGGACGACGAGCTGCTGGAGCAGGCCGAACAGGTAGTACGCGAGTATGGCCGGGCTTCCATCTCTCTCTTGCAGCGGCGCTTGCGTGTCGGCTATGCCCGAGCAGCCCGCCTGATCGACCTGCTAGAGGCCCACGGCATCATTGGTCCCCAGGAGAGCGGCGGGCGAGCGCGCGAGGTGCTGGAGAGCCGCCCGAGCTTCGGCGGAAGCCGCCACGAGGGCGAGGGCCGCACGATGGCCGACGAGGTCGAAGAGATTATTGCCGAGGAGCGGGCCCGGCAAGAAGCCCTCCGACGCCAGCAAGAGCGCCAGCTACGCGAGCCGCGCCCAGCTGCCAACGACAACGATCAGCCCGCCGCCGAAGAGTGAGCAGCCGTACTGCCTTCTACCAGACCAGATCGGCCAGGGCTGACCCAGGACAGGTGCAACTTACCAGCCTTCAGTCTCCAGCTCCTTGAGGAGCTTCTGATCTTCTTTGCTGCTGAGATCAAGCCTGGCAAAGAGATCGGGGCGCCGGCGCTTCGTGCGGCGCAGGGCTTCCTTCCGCCGCCAGCGCGCGATCTGCGCATGATTGCCGGAGAACAAGATCTCGGGCACTCGCCAGCCACGGAACTCCGGCGGACGGGTGTACTGGGGATACTCCAGCAGAGAGTCGCTGTGCGACTCTTCGTGCGTTGAGGCCTCGTCGCCCAGGACGCCGGGAATGAGGCGGGCCACAGCATCGACGACGACCATCGCAGGCAGCTCGCCGCCAGTGAGCACATAATCGCCGATCGAAAGCTCGTCGGTTGCCAGATGCTCAGCCACGCGCTCATCGACCCCCTCATAGTGGCCACAGATCAGAGAAAGGCGCGGCTCGCGGGCCAGCTCGCGTGCGATCTGCTGATGAAAGAGGCGACCCTGGGGCGTCAGCAGAATGATAGGCCCGCCCTGATAGACGGCCTCGACCGCGGCGAAAATCGGCTCGGGTTTCATGACCATACCGACGCCACCACCATAAGGATAATCGTCGACAACGTGATGCTTATCAGTCGTAAAATCTCGAATGTTGTGCAAGGCTATCGAGAGCAGACCTCGCTCGCGTGCACGCTTGAGGATGCTTTCAGAAAACGGCCCCTCAAACATGGCCGGGAAGAGCGTGAAGATGTCGATGTGCATCTCTGTCCTACCTGAAGGCTTTGTGTTAAAATAGCACTGGCACCGAACGTTGACAATCCCCGGCGGGGAGCTGTGCCAACCTGCCCCTGCCGGCCCCGCTCTGTACCCAGATACATGCCTTGTCTCTGTCTTTGTCGGAGCCTGCCATGTCCCGATCCCTGACGCAGCACTTCAAGGACTTGCATGGCCAACTCGTGATTCTCATCGGGAGTGCCATCCGCCTCCTGGGTGGAGAGGCTGGCCTCTTTGTGGTGGCCAACGAAGCCTTCGACCCCCAGAGCAGCGAAGAATACACGGCCTACCAGATCAACGAGACAGCGGTCGCGAGCCTGCTGGCCCACATCCAACGTGGATCGCTGCCCACACCAGCCCGGCCTTTTGTCGTTGAGCGCCTGCCGTCCTCGCTCCTGGATGAGCTGGATCTCTTTGCCGATTTCATCGGTCCTGATCCTCAACCTGAGAGCGCCCCCTCCCAGGCCCAGGCCCGTAGCAGCCAGAAGCGTGACAGCTCCGACCCGGGCAGCAGCCGCCAGATCCAGGCGTATGAGCGCTGCTCGCTGATTCTCCACGATCAGAGCGGCCTGGTGGGAATGCTGCACTACCTCCGCCCCGCCGGCAGCAGCTCCTGCCTGGAGAACGATGCGATTCGCTTCGCCCTCTTCCGGGCTCAGCTGGCCGCCAGCATGCGCTTCGCCCTCAAAGCGCAGTCGCTGGTACGCGAGCAGGAGCGCCTGGCGGCCATCTTCCAGTACAGCACCGATGGCATCCTCACCGTTGACCACGCCTTTCGCATCATCGATTTCAATCCAGCAATGGAGCGACTGACGGGCTGGCGCGAAAGCGAGGTGCTGGGCCGCTTTTATTACGATGTGCTGCGCCCCAAGGATCGGCAAGGGAACGATCTGGGCCTGGAGAATTCACCGATCCTCCAGGCCTTTGCGGGTAAGCCCGTCGTCAATCGCGAGATTCAGATCACGGCGCGCGACGGCCAGCGCTTCAGCGTCAGCGTCTCAGCCTCCTGCGTCCATTCAGCACGCGGCGAGCCGATGAACGGTATCTTGACCGTGCGCGACATCACGCGCGAGCGCGAACAAGAAGAGCAGCGTTCCATGTTCATCTCCGTCATCTCCCACGAGCTGCAGACGCCGATCGCCATCATCAAAGGCTACGCCTCAACGCTGGCCCGTACCGACGCCACCTTTGACCGCGAGGCACTGCGCGCGCGCCTCCTGGCCATCGAAGAGGAGGCCGATCGCCTCAATAAGTTGGTCGGGAACCTGCTCTACGCCTCGCGCATCGAAGCGGGCGGCCTGCATATGGAGATTGCCCCCCTGGATCTGGAGCCACTGATTCAGGGCGTCGTGCGACGCTTCCAGGCCAGAAGCCCCGATGTCGACATCAAGGTGCAGCTCCCGCCCAACCTGCCGCTGGTCATGGCCGACCGCGACCGCATCGAGGAGGTGCTGGAGAACCTGCTGGACAACGCCATGAAATACTCGCCGCGGCAGCGCACAGTCACGGTGAGCTGCTCCACGGTGGGCGATGAGGTGATCGTCAGCGTCAGCGATCAGGGCATGGGCATCTCGCTGCGCGACCAGGAGCGGCTTTTCCAGCGCTTCCAGCGTCTCAATCACCCATCGACGTCCGGACGCCCAGGCGCCGGTCTTGGCCTCTATATCTGCCGCGCTATCATTGAGGCCCACGGAGGAAGGATCTGGGTGGAAAGTGCGCTACATCAAGGCTCAACGTTCTCGTTTAGCCTGCCTCGCAAGGAGAAGGCGCAATTGCCTATGGTGGTGTTTTAAAGATGGAGAAGGAAAATTTCGATCACCGTGATATCACCATTCTCATTGTTGATGATGAACCGCGTATCCGTGATCTTGTGCGTATGAATCTAGAGTTAGAGCACTATCATGTACTGGAGGCAAGTAGTGGAGAGGAGGCCCTGGAGCAACTGCGCGAAAACTTGCCCGATCTCATTGTCCTTGATGTCATGATGCCAGACATGGATGGCTTTGAGACCCTGCGCCAGATCCGTGAGGTCTCGACCGTTCCGGTGATCATGCTGACGGTGCGCCAGGACGAACACGACCGCATTCGCGGCCTGGACCTGGGAGCCGATGACTATATTGCCAAGCCCTTCAGTCCACGTGAGCTACTCTCGCGCATCCGGGCCTTGCTGCGCCGGGCTTTCATGCCGCCGCCGGCGCGCAAGACCGAGATTGTTGTCGACAAGGACCTCAAGATCGACTTCGCCAGGCGAGAGGTCATTGTCCGCGGCCAGAAGGTCACCTTGCGTCCCACTGAATACCGTCTGCTTTACCATCTCGTCAACAATGCCGGGCGGCTTCTCACCCACGAGACGCTACTCTCCAAGGTCTGGGGACGGGAATATCGAGACGAGGCCCATTATCTGCGGCTGTACATTACCTATCTGCGGCAGAAGATTGAGAAAGATCCTGCTCACCCCCAATACATCCTGACAGAGCGGGGCGTAGGCTATCGCTTCAAGGAACTGGAGGGCTAAGCGACTATGAGCACACGGGCTCGGGGTAGGCTCTCGCTCCTTCGCGAATGGTTGGGCTTACTGACTCTGCTGCTTACACTCGTGGTCACAGGGGGCGCCTGCTCCCCCTTTGGCAATACCGCCTCTCTCAAGACGCCGACGTCCGGCGACGTCACCGTTGGCCCGAAGCTGTCGCCAACGCCCCAGAACCTGCCAGCGCTCCTGCAGGCCGAGCGCTTGCTCACAACCGCGGCCCATCCGCCACGCGATCTCTACAGCCTGGCCCAGCGCCTCAAGCTGCACGACCCGCAGCCGCCGCCACAGCGGGGGCGCAGCACGCCGCTCAACGCTCATCCTGGCCAGGAAGACCAGTTCTGGCTACTCAACCTCGATACCCACCGCTATGAGCGCATTCGTGCCAGGCTGGTCTACGTCACCCCCCACGTCTACATGTACGTCGAGGACGGCCAGAGCGCCAGCCTGACTGCCCTTAAAAGCTCCGCCGACCTCTTTGAAGAGCGCATCTATCCCGGCGAGCACGCCATCTTTGGCAGCGAGTGGCAGCCAGGCATCGACGACGATGTACACCTGACCATCCTGAACGCCGCGAGCCTGGGCAACGGCGTCGGCGGCTACTTTTCTTCCGCCGACGAGTACCCGACCGCCATCAATCCCTACAGCAATGAGCGCGAGATGATCTACATCGACCTCGACACCATGCTGCCGGGGACAGCCGATTACAACAGCACTCTGGCTCACGAATTTCAGCATATGATTCACTGGCATCTTCATCCCAACGATCCCGAGTGGATCAATGAAGGGATGTCCCTGCTGGCTCAGCACCTCAACGGCTTCTCTGTGGGCGGCGCCGACCGCGCCTTCCTCTCTCATCCCAACACGCAGCTCACCGACTGGAGCGACGACATGCCAGCGGCCTTAGACCACTACGGGGCCGCCTATCTCTTCCTGGCCTACTTCGCTGAGCACTATGGTGGCTACCCCATTCTCAAAGAGCTGCTGAGTGATCCCGCCGATCCTCCCCTCAGCTTCGACCATGTTCTGGCCCATCATGGTTATAAGGATCGTTTTGATGACGTAGTAAATAAGTGGTACCTTGCCAATGTCATCCAGGACGATAGCATCGACAAGGGAGACTACGGCTATGCCACCATCCAGGTCGGGGTTCCTGTGCCGTCGCAGTCAGTCACAGGCTATCCTTTTACCATGCTCAACAGCATCCATCAATACGCGGCAGAGTACTACACCTTTGAGCCGGCAGGGCAGGCGGGCAACCTGACCCTGACCTTCAACGGCACGCCTACCACACCCATCATCGCGAACACGCCCTACCATTCGCACTATGAATGGTGGAGCAATCGATATGATAATATGGATAGTACCCTGACTCGCTCCTTTGACCTGAGCAGGCTCAAAGGCCAGCATGTCACCCTGCAATTCGCCGCCTGGTTTGATCTGGAACGCGACTACGACTATGCGTTTGTAGAAGCCTCGACCGATGGGATCAACTGGACAACGCTGCCCGGACGCTACACAACGGCCAGCAATCCCAATGGGGGGAACTGGGGTTATGGCTACACCGGAACCAGCGGCGGGAGCAGTCCGCAATGGGTCGAGGAGCAGATCGACCTGACCCCCTACGCTGGCCAGCGCATCCAGTTGCGCTTCGAGGAGGTCACCGATGATGCAGTGAATCACCAGGGCTTTGCCCTGGCCTGGATACGCATTCCAGAGCTGCATTTCGAGGATACCCTGGCCAGCGACAACGGCTGGGTCAGCCACGGCTTTATCCGCTCAGCGAACGTGCTGCCGGAACACTATAATGTGCAGGCCCTGGTCTATGAGGGCCAGGATTTCAGTGTTCGCCACTTCCTTGTCAACCTGGCCAGCGGCCAGGCCAGCGTGACCATCCCGGATTTTGGCAGGAAGGTCAGCCGGGTCACCCTCGTCATCTCCGCCTGGGCAGTTGCCACCTCGCTCCCGGTCCGCTACCAGCTGACGGCCCGGCTGGGGCTGTAAGCCAGCAGCGTGGCCGCGGTGCCGCATCCACCGTTGCACCATGCTGGTGGAGAAGACAGAGAGGGAGTCTGAAAGGCAGGATGCGCATGTACTACCCACCCACCCACCTGGCGATGGCGATCCAACCAACGCAGCCCCTGGTCAGGCAAGGTCAGCGGGGAGCCAGGCGCGCTACAGAGCGAAGCGCCAGCGACCGGCTCCCCGCTGGCAGCGCGCTGCCCAGCCAGCAAGCGCGTCCTTCCCCCACAGCAGACCCCGCCCGGCAGGGGCCCGGATCACCCTGTGCCTGTGCACCGCACCTCGCTCTGCAGCGGAACGAATGGGAGGCCCAGACGCCGCTGTCTACCAGGGCTGTCAGGAAGCATCGTTTCTATCCAGTTAGTGATCTTGTCTAGAGGGGATGGGAAAGACCTTGAATAAAAAGGAACGTGTTGACGCCGCTTTGCGCGGTAAACCGGTCGATCGTGTACCAGTGAGCATGTGGGGGCACGACTACGAGCGCGAATGGAACATGCAAACGTTCGTCGAGGCCATGATCGAGAACTTCACGCGCTATGACTGGGACTTCCTGAAGGTCAATCCGCGTGCCTCCTATCATGTCGAGGGCTGGAAGGTCCGTGTGCGCCCCTCCGGCGACAAATATAAGCCGCCGATCTTCGAGGATACTCCCATCAAGAGCACAGCGGACTGGAAGCGGCTGCGCCCGCTGGAGCCGACACAGGGAGCCCTGGCCGAACAGCTACGGGCCTTGCAGCTCATCAAGTACCATCTCGGGAACGACGCCTACTTTGTCCAGACGATTTTCTGCCCGCTGGGCGTGGCCAGGTACCTGGCTGGCAACAGCACAGAGGCGGTGCTACATAGCATCCGCGAAGATCGCAAGGCCCTCCATACGGGCCTGCGCACGATCCTGGAAACCTTTATCACTTTCGCCATCGCTTGCATGGAAGAGGGAGCCAGCGGCATCTTCTATGCAACCAACGGCTGGGCCCGCGAGGGTCTGCTCACCCAGGATCAGTACCGCGAGTTTGGTGAACAGTATGACCTGGAGTTCCTGGACGCTATCAAGGGACGCAGCAAGTTCACCATCCTGCATAACTGTGGCCCCCGCATCTACTTTGACCTGCTGGCCAACTACCCCGTCCACGCTCTGAGCTGGGCCGCTACCCTGGAGGGAAATCCCGATCTGCGCGAAGGGAAGCGCCGCTCAGGGAAAGCGGTCATGGGCGGCATCAGCGAAAAAACCGTGCTGCGCACCGGTACCCCGGATCAGGTGCAAGAGGAGGTGCAGAGGGCTTTAGAGCTGACCAACGGCGAGCACTTTATCCTGGCCCCAGGCTGCGCCGTCCCCCCCGATGTGCCTCCCAAAAATCTGGAGGCAGTCCGACAGATGCTGTCTTGACACATGTCAAGGCATTCGCTATACTGCCACGATAAGGAGCGGCGCAACCTGTTCCCCCTTATCAGGAAGAGGTTTCGCGCTGCGTCAACGCTCTGGCAGGTATCAGTACGCGGCGCGACTCTCTCAGGTCGCGCCCAATTCTTTTGTTGTTGACTGACTGGCGAGAATGCGCATGCGACGGTCAGCAGCAGTATTCGCAGTAAGGAGGAGTGGGGCGAAGTTGCGATGGCATAGAGAGGAAACAGCTCGGGGCTGGGACCGCTATCAGCACTATCGTACGCTGCGCGCGTACTCAGCCGGCGGCGTCGTCTTCCGCCTGGTTCCTGCCTCAGCCCCGCTAGCTCAAAGGCAGCAGCAGTTACAGTGGCAACAACAGCACTACGCCAGACAGCGATCCTTTCAGGGGAAAGCGGTACGCAATTTCAGGGGGCTGATTGGCAGCGAAGGGATGAGCATCGAGGTGGCTCTGGTCGGTCGGAGCCACCCGGGGATCTGGGTGCTGCCGAAGGGGACGCCGCATGCCGGTGAGACGATCGAGCAGGTGGCCTTGCGCGAGGTGCAGGAAGAGACGGGCCTGCAAGTGCGCCTGATCGCCTACATTGGCACGATCTCCTATCGCTTCGTGCGCGACCATATTCGCTATCACAAGCAGGTGCGCCATTTCCTGCTGGAGGCCATTGGCGGCGATATCACGCTACACGACCAGGAGTATGACCGCGTTGGCTGGTTCTCTCTGGGCGAAGCCTGTCGCCTCCTGACATATCAGAACGAGGTCAATATTCTCTACCAGGCGGAGGCCATTTTGCAACGCTGGCTACAACAGCGGCACCGGCAGGAAGGATCTTGTTAGCCCTATGCAACAGCGACAAGAGCATGCGCGCTATTCCCTGTTTCGGCGGATTTTCTTCCCCTACAGCGGCGGAGAGGCGCTGACGACCAGACAGAGCCTGCGCATCATCATCGCCTGGACACTGGTTGTCCCCGTGTCCATGACGCTGCTGACGCTCGTCCTGTCCCTGCTCCTCGGTCTCTCTCCGCAGCGCATCGTTCTACTGGTACTCATTACGTTCTTATCAGGTGTGATGGTCTTCGGTCTCTTAAGCCTGGTCGTCATCGCCACCAACAATCGAGCCGTGCGGCTTCGCCAGGAGCGGCAGGCGCGTTTCAGCCAGGGAGGCCAGGCAGCAGAAGGAGGAGAAGACCGTGGAGGTAGGTATGGATCTTAGTGTCGAGGGCAAATCTGAGCGCATTCCTCCTGGCTCCCACATTTGCCAGCTTTACAGCAAAGTGTCAGAGATTCCAGGCGTGACGGCGCGCCTCCTCCGAGTCGGTCTGACAGCCTCGGAAAAGTGCCTCTTTGCCGCCGCTCCCGCCCAGGTTCAGGAGCTGCGAGAGGAATTAGCCAAGCTAAACGTCGACGTCAATGCCACACTCGCCAGCGGACAGCTGGTCTTGCACGAGGAGCGGGAGAGCTTCCTTGCTCATGGCTCCCGCTTTGATCCCTATTTCCTGCTCTCCTCCCATCAGACGTTCATCGCCCAGGCGCTGCGCGAAGGCTGGAAGGCCGTGCGCATCTCCATCGACATGAGCTGGCTCACCAGCGACGTGGCGACTCCGGAGCAGATCCTCAAGTATGAAGCGGCCTCTGATGCCGTTTTCACTTTCCAGAATGCGCCCATCATCGCCCTGATGCACTATGACCATAGCAAGCTGATGCCCGGCCTGGTGGCTGAGTTGCTCAAGCTGCATCCTATCTCCGTGGTCGGGAAATATATCAAACGCAACCCTTACTACCTGAACTCGGAGCAGTACATGCTCAAGGTACTGCGGATGAGTCGCGACAAAGACCAGGGACGAGCAAGCTCTTAGTCCCACCATCTTTCACCTATCCACCCAGAGATAGGAACGCCCCCCCCACAGCCAGAAGGCAGAGACCGGCCCAAAGCGGCTCTGAGCCGATGAGACAGGAGGGAGCCGGGCCAGAGAGCAGAGAGGGTCTCAGCGACAATCGGGGGACAGCCACAACCGCTATCGCTCCACTTACTCAGCCTCGCCTCCCCCCGCTCGCTGGTGCGCTGCTCTTTGGTCCGGCTCCCATGTCCTTTCTTCAGCCTGGATCAGTTCAGCTGAAGAGGCTGCCCAGACCGCCAAAGTTGCTGGTGCCTCCGGCCTGGGGAGCGCCCTCATTCTCTGGCGGATGGTACGTCATGGACTGGATACCCACCCGGCCCGGTCCAATGAAGCGATTCAGCGTGATCGAGGCACCTGCCACAAAACCACCGATGGCGCCCAGAATGCCACCACCGCGCTGCGAGCCGGCCACGGTCGTCACGGTCATTTGGACCGAGGGATCTTTCCAGAGCCAGGCCCCCGGCTCGATGTCCAGCGCCTCGCCCGGCGCAAGCATCTTCTCAAAGACATTGCCATACCCATGCAGCAAGACGATGCCTTCGCTGCCAATAGCGGTAAAGCGGTCGATAAAGAAACCTGTGCGGCTAAACAGAATATTGGCGATTCCCTGAACAAAGGTAAAGTCGTACTCAATATTGCCGGTAGCTACCAGAAACTGATGCTCACGCACCTCAACAGTCTGACCAGGCTGGAGGCGGAGCGCCACAATCTGACCCACCGAGTCCCGTGAGAAAGCAATATTGCCCGGTCCGTAAGCCTCGGTCAGGAAAATCTGTAGTCCAGCAAAGAAGCGACGGGCCGCCCCTTTGAGAGACTTAAAGCCAATTTGCACACCAGGATGCTTCCAGAGCAGAATATGGTGTTCGAAGTAGATGGGCATCTGGTTGCCGAGCATGATGTCGACAACCGGAACCAGCTCGCCCTCGATGGAAATGGTCATGTCAGCTACCTGCAGAGGGCCACGCGGATTGTGCAACTCGGACCGAGGCACAGCATTTCCAAAGGGACTGCTGCTATACTCCTCGTACTGGTTGGGGGGCACATATCCCCCTTGAGGAGCGCTGTAGGGATCAGCCGGCGGTACCGAAGACGCGGGCGGCACGGGTGTTCTCCCCGCCGGCTGCAGCGGCATCCCACAGGTACCACAGAAACGGACCCCATCGGCGACTTGACTTTGACAACGGGGACAAATCATCACCAAAACCTCCCTGGTTGGTAGGTTCAAACAGGTCAGGCGAGGTCTAACACCAGCCAACTTAGCTCAGCGTAAGGGAGCACATTGCTCATCCCTGCCCGGCCTCTCATAACTCTCAAAACAGCATCGCAGCCACTGCCATCGTTGCCTTGCTCCCTTGCTCTCTCAGGTTCGGCTCTCTGCTCTCTCTGGCCATCCGCTTCCCGCCATGCTGTTGCATAACCCCGGCCTCGGCCACAATGCCAGGCTCAGGCATTGGACGACAGACGAGCAGATTACTGAGAGTGGGCCTCTCATCCTAGGGTTGGTTGGGTGCTTTTCCCTTTCCTTGATGTCGCGATGCCGCGCTCATCCACCGCACCGGGTCCATCCTTAGAGAAGCCGCCAAAGCAAACAAGACCAGGAAAGCAGAGAGCGCCACGAAGCCAAAAAATGGCAAGCCCTCCTCTGAGAAATATAAACGTTGAGAAAGTCCTGGACTCAAGGGCGAGTTGCCGGGCCTGGGCCTGCCCTGCCCTATCCTGTCGTGGCCGCAACCGAGCGGTCGCCTGGAGGTCTCACCAGCGTCATCCTGATTGGGCGCAGGAGGAGGAGGGAGGAGAGAGAAGCAGGCCGGGCCAAGCGTGAGAAGGAGCGGTCAAGGACAGGAAGAGAAGGGGATGGAGGAGGTTGGAGGAGGAGAGATCGCGCCGGCCTCACGGGCAAGAGATCCCCTCCTTCTCCAGCTTGTCTGCCATCAGAACAGAGCTGAGTCAGAGCCGCACACAATGCCAGAGCGTAGCAGAGCAGGAAGCAGCCAGACGAGAGCCGACTTTCTCCAGCCTGGGGCCTGGCGTCGTCCATAGACCACAGACCAGGAGCGCCAGCTGAGGCGATGCCGGCCAGGCCAAACAAGGCAAAGAGACCCCCAACCGCGGGCCAGTGCAACGTGGGACAAGACAGACCACTGACCCGGAGACAGAGCCATGAGAAGCGCTGAGGGTCTCCGCCAACAACCGCATCCTCAGCAGCGATCATCAGTACAGTACAGTACAGCGCAGCGCACAGCGGCGAGCCCGAGCGGGCGACAGCCCGGCGATCTGACCAGCAGCCAGGCAGCGCGCGCCGTGCTCTCTTCTGACCGTTAGCCACCAGCTCACGAGCGCAGGGCCAGGTGCTCAGCGGGCTTCTTCGCTGACCAGGCAACCAGCTGATCAGGGAAGCCAGGCTGGCATGAACCGGGCGAGCTAGAGAACGAAGCTATCAGCGAGCGGGCTGCGGTTGTTCCCATTCTCCCGCTTCTCACTCAAATTGACCGATTGCTGGCTACCAGTTTGGCGCATAGGCTGAGAGGGGTAACTGGCACTTTGAGCTGTAGCCGGCGTTACTGGAGCGCTTTGGAGATTCTGCAAGCTCTGCAGAGCGGCCTGGGACTGAGCCATTGGCTGATCAGTAGCCAGCTGAATTGTTTTTCCTTCGATCACCACAGCGATCCCGATGCCGCGGCGCAAATCGGCGAGCTGGCGGCGCAGCTCGCGGTTCTCGGCCTCCAGGGCCTCCATCAACTTCTTCTGCTCCAGCAGCAGCTGAGCGATGCCTTCGAAACCAGCACTAGCACTGCGTTCCATAGCAGACTCCTCCTGCGTACTCCGTGTACCCAACAATTCTAAGAGAAAAGCACCCATCACAAAGCCACGTCCTCCCAACTTAGTTCGTCCCCAGCAAAGGGACGATCCGATCCCAGATGGCAGCCGCGACCTCCTCCTTCGGCATGACTGGCAGATCTTCCAGGCCGCCAGCGGCGTGGAAGATATAGACCTTATTGGTATCGGAGCCGAAGCCACTATCGGGGCGAGTCACATCGTTGGCGACCAGGAGATCCAGACTCTTCTGAGCCAGCTTCTGCTGGGCATAGGAGAGCACATCATGGGTCTCGGCGGCGAAGCCAACGCGGATCAGGCGGCGTGGGCGAGCAGGTGTATCCGACGAGTGCGAGGGCGACGCCCCAGGCGCCTCTGCCGGTGACGCTGGCGCAGGGAGAGCCGCAGCAGCGGTATCTGGCTGTGCGGCAGGCAGGTGTGCGAGTTCCTGCAAAATATCGGGATTGCGCACCAGGCGCAGCGTCAGCTCCTCTTCGGTCTCAGACCGGGCAGCGGCGTGCGCGCCCTCGCCGGCCCTAAGCTCCTCCTTCTTGATCTTGCGCGGCGCTGGGGCAGCGGGACGGAAATCGGCCACTGCCGCATTCATCACCAGGACATCAGCGGTCGCGACGGCCCGGCGGACGGCCTCCAGCATCTGAAGGGTGGTCTCCACCTCCTCAAACTCTGCTCCATAGGGAGGAGTCAGCGCCGTGGGGGCGGAGATCAGCCGCACCTGAGCGCCCCGGGCCAGGGCTTCAGCGGCCAGAGCGAAGCCCATCTTGCCGGAAGAGCGATTCCCCAGGAAGCGGACCGGATCAAGTGGCTCACGGGTGCCGCCAGCAGTAACAACGACGCGCCGACCCGCCAGGTCGCCACTGCGGCCCAGCAGCCAGCGCACAGCCCCCAGCAGGGCCGGCGTCTCTGGCAGGCGTCCAGGGCCGATCGCCCCAGAAGCCAGATGCCCTACCTCGGGTGGGACCACATGGGCCCCACGCTCACGCAGCAGGGTCAGATTCGCCTGCGTCGCCGGATGCTCATACATTTCGGCATCCATCGCCGGGGCTAGCAAGAGCGGAGCCCGTGTTGCCAGGGCTACCGCTGTTAGCAAATTATCGGTGATTCCGTGAGCCAGCTTGGCAATCGTATTGGCCGTCGCCGGCACCACCGCCAGTAGCTCGGCAGCGCGCGCCAGCTCAATGTGCAACTCGGCGGCATGCTCTGCCGCCTGCCACAGATCGCTATAGACGGGCCGATGACTGAGAGCAGCGAACGTCAACGGACGCACAAACTCCTCGGCGCGCTCCGTCATGATCACATCAACGAGCGCCCCCGCCTGCTGCAACTTACTCACCAGGTCAGCAGCCTTATAGCAGGCGATTCCCCCGCAAATGCCGACGATAATACGCCTGTTGACTAGCACTTTCCCTGTTGCCCGTCCGCTCGCTCGCTCACTCATTGTTCCCAGAACTGGCCCGGGTGTACCCGGATAAGAACATTGTTACAATAACATAAGGTGAAAAGTGCGATCAAGCAAGATGCCAAGAAGTACCATGCGCCCCTCTTCGCCTTTATGCCCGATATCCTATCGTCGTTTCTCGCTGTTCCTTGCTATGCCTTCACTCTCCAATCTGGTAGGCGAGGCGAGGAGGGTGAGGGAGGCGGCGCGGTCTGTCTATCCGCGCCGCGTGCCCGCCTGTCTGGTCTGGGTTCGTCCCCGAGGCAGCCGCTGCCAGTGCAGCTAGCGCCGCACATCTTTGCGCTTCAGGAAGTAGGCGATCAGCAGGGCAAGGATGACGCTCATCAGGGCCAGGGCAAACCAGGTCAGGAGCAGATGGAAGGCCGCCTCCGCCTGACTATGGCCGTTGTAGGTCGGGAAGAGCGTCCCATGATAGGAGAAGTCGTCGGCACCCAGCTTATCGCCATGCAGCCCAATTGAGGAGCCGAGGGCGGCCATCGCCCAGCGAGCTGCAAAGAAGGAGCCCAGGAATTGCATGAGCGGCCCCTTGAGGGCGAAGATGATGCCCGAGAAAATGACTTGGGGAATGAGCACAATGGGGACAAAGCTCATGGCCCGGTCATTATTGGGAGCGATCGCCGAGATGGTCAGTCCCAGCATGAGGCCCGCCAGCGAGGTGAGGGCCATTGTAATGTAGATCTCCAGGCCGACAGGCAGGAAGATCCCCTGATGGAAGGGAGCCTTCAGAGCGACCATCACCACCAGCACCAGGCTCTGCAGCAGACAGAGCAAGCCCAACACGGCGATCTTCGAGAACATGTACGGAATGATGCCCAGGTTCACTGCCCGTTCGCGTCGATAGATGGGCGCTTCTTTGACGATCTCGCGCGCGCCATTGATACACCCAAACATGACAGCGGCGAAAGCCATGATGAAGAGGATCTTCTGAGCATCGCCGCCCGAGCCAGGGGTAATATAGTAGTTCAACGCCTGATCTTCGGTCAGCCCTTTTTGAGCGAGCAGTGCCTGCCCCTGGGCGGTATGTAGAGCATTCACGACGTTCTGACAGTCATATCTGTTGCCATTGGGAACCGTGATCGGGATGGCTGGCAGGCCCGACGGCGGTGGATTCGTTTGACAGCTGGCGATGCTGCTCGAATCAAAGGTGCCATGCCCGGCCAGGAAGAAGAGGATCAGCCCAATCACTGGCGCCTGCAAGAGCAGAATGAGCAGGTTTCCAACGTCGTTCTTGAGCAACTCCAGATAACGGAAGGAGAGCAGCCAGAACTGCCGCCAGGGATTGCCACGCTTCGGAGGCTTGACGGTGGCAGTCTGGGCAACCGGCTGATTGAGACGGCCCGCCGGCCCCGTGTTCAGCGGCATAGTCACATATTTCTGGTAATCGGCTGATTGCTGGAAACGCTCCGCCGCCTGTTGGGGGACATTGGGGTTGTCATCGCTCGGTTCCAGAAGGCTGTAGATCTCCGCGAAGTCGCTGCGCCCAAAAAACTGTTTGGCCTCCTCGGGTGGCCCAAAGTAGGCCAGGTAGCCCCCTGGGGCCAGAAAACAGATATAGTCGCAGACATTGATATTGGTCGTGGCATGCGTCACCAGAATAATGGTGTGGCCCTTGTCGGCCAGGCGACGCAGCAGCAGCATCATCTTGCGGTCCAGTCCGGGATCTAGCCCCGAAGTCGGCTCATCCAGGAAGAAGACGCTGGGATTCGCCAGGAGCTCCATCGCGATTGAGACGCGCTTGCGCTGGCCTCCGGAGAGCTTGCTCACCAGGAGGTGGCGCCGATGGGTCATTTCGACGTCTTCCAGCACCTCTTCAATGCGCTTCTGAATCTGCTCGTGGGTGAAATCTTCGGGCAGGCGCAGCTTGGCAGCATAGTAGAGCACGCGCTCCACCGTCAGGTCGCGATGGACGATGTCATCCTGGGGGACATAGCCCAACTGCGTGCTGAAAGCAGCCAGATTCTTGTAGTAGTCCTGGCCGTTGTAGAGGACCAGCCCCTCCTGGGCCGGTCGCAGCCCATTGAGAGCATCCATCAGCGTCGATTTCCCGGCCCCCGAGCCGCCGACGACGGCCACGAATTTGCGCGGCGGGATCACGAGCGAAATGTCTTGCAGTAGCAGCATGTGATGCGTGCCGTAGCGCTTTAGATGCAAGGCGTCGATACGAATGCTGCGGCTCTCGTCGTGCTGCGTCAGTTCCGTGCCAGTATAGACCAGCTTGAAAGGGCCGATGCGAATCTCGTCACCGGGCATCAGGAGGCGCTGGCTTACGCGCTGGCCGTTGACGTAGACATGGTTGGTGCTGCCGAGATCGACGATGCGATAGCTGCCATCGGCCAGGCGCTCCAGACGAGCATGATGGCCCGAGACCTGGGGATGGCTGAGGACAAGCATGTTATCACGATGACGCCCGATCGTGATGACTGGCGCTCCCAGAGGCACCGGGTGGATCTCGGGCAGCATCTCCTGTACCTGGCCACTGCCATCGTTGTAGGCCAGGGTGACCAGGGAACCATGCTCGTCGCCGATGCGGAAAATATCGCCTCGCTCTAGCGGCTTGCGAAACTGCTCGTCGCCACGAATACGCTGGCCACGGTAGAGCAGGCCATTGAGCGTTCGCCCGCGCGCGGGATGCGGATGCACAATATAGGGCTGGTTGCCATCAAAGACGATCTGGGCATGGAAGGCCGAGATGATAGGCTCTGGAATGACAATATCGTTGGAGGGATCGCGTCCAATGCTGATGACCGGCTTATTGAGCGGGTAAACCAGCTTTTCCCGCCGCACATTGCTGCTGATCTCCAGGGACGGCACGCCCGGGGATGCCTGGGCCCCCCCTGCACCCGCGCTGACCATCCCCGCCAGCTGGGCCTTGAAAAGCTCGGAATCAACCCGCTCAGTCCGTCCTTCGCCTGCCACCGGTACCGCTCCGGCAGGCAACGGACTCGGACCCGGCCCCGAGATTGGCGCTATCCCCGGCTGCGAGCTGGGAACTGGCGTCGGCGTCACCACCGGCTGCGGCTGCCCGGCATCGCTCTTGACTACTCCCCCTCCGCTAGCAGGCAGCGAGACCCCCCCAACGCCTCCCCCACTGCCACCACTATTCCCAGCTTGCCCAGCCGTTACCAGAAAGAGAAAGGTCGTTCCCGGGCCAAGCCCGATCGTGTCTCGATCATGAATGGTCTCCCGCTGCACCTGTCGCTGGTTGACGGTCAGCGTATTCTGAGAACTCAGCTTTTCGATGACCCAGATCCCGTTTTCACAGAGCAGACGAGCATGCTGGCGCGAAACCGTCGGGTCAGAAATCACAATATCGTTGCTCGGCTCGCGCCCAAGGGTAGTGACCGCTTTGACGATTTGCACCGTCGTCCCCGCCAACGGGCCGGTCAGAAAACGCAGGCTGGCCAGGCCCGGAGAACTGTTGACAGCATCCATGATCTTCCCCGGCTCCTTCTCTTGAGACTGCTTGATCTCGCTGCAAGCTCTTGTTCATTCCTCGGTTAACACTCGCCTGCCATTATAGCGGAGCAGACAAAGCATAGCAATTGGCTTCTTCATGAAGGGGCTTCACTCACGCCAGAGCCGGCGATGGCAATCAGGACGCCAGGAAGTCAAGACAGCCAAGGCGCATCACATCATTTGCACCTTTGCCAGGTCCCTTGCTGACCGTTGCCCTGACGCTCCGCAGCCAGTCCCGGCGAGAGCAGGAACCCATCTACCTATAGAGCTTAACGCGGCACTAAGGACATTCTGGAGGAGAATCTGCGAAGTGATGGGGAAGGAGAGGAGGCCCAGGCATGACCAGCCTGGAGCAATCGCTAACGCTGACCCCAGAACTCCGGACCTACGATCGAACGGTAGGAGCGCAAGACACCCGACCTAATCCAGCGACTGCGCCTCCTCCACAACGTAGCCAGCAGCACGCAGACGCTCGAGCAGCTGCTCACACTGGGTCCGATCACGTGTCTCCAGCGTCAGCGTCTCCTCTCGCTGCATAATTGGCAGGTGACTTGATATACGCTGATGGCGCACATCGATCACATTGATACGCATATCGGCGATGATACCTAAGAAGCGCATTAACTCACCGGGGCGATCTTCCAGGCGGGTATGGATCACAAAATAGCGACCGGCGGCGGCCAGGCCGTGTTCAATGAAGCGGCCTACCAGGTTGATGTCGATATTGCCCCCCGTAAGGGGAACCAGCACCTTTTTGCCCGGCAGCTTGACAGTACCGCTCAGCAACGCGGCCACACCGGCAGCACCCGCTCCCTCGACCAGCATCTTGCAGCGCTCCATCAAGAAGAGCACCGCGCTGATAATCGCCTCATCGTCAACCAGGACCACATCATCGACCAGGCGCTGGATGAGAGAGAAGGTCAACTCGCCAGGGCGCTTGACCGCGATACCATCGGCGACCGTCGTAATGGCCGGCAGCTCCAGCAGCCTGCCAGCATCGAGGGAACTACGACAGCTAGGGGCGCCGGCAGCCTGCACGCCGATAATCGTGATGTTGGGGCGCAAAGCACGGGCGGCGATAGCAATACCAGCGATCAAGCCGCCTCCACCGATGGGAACCAGGATAGCATCGGCATCAGGAAGGTCGCTGAGCATCTCCAGGCCAAGTGTCCCCTGGCCGGCGATGATATCAGGATCATCAAAAGCATGGATAAAGGTGGCTCCTGTTTGCTCCCGCAACTCCAGGCAACGCTGATAGGCATCATCGTAAGTAAAGCCATGCAGCACCACCTCGGCCCCATAGCCCTGGGTTGCCATCACCTTTGCCAGGGGGGCCGTCTCCGGCATCACAATCGTACAGGGGATCTTATGCTGGGCCGCGGCAATGGCCACGCCCTGGGCATGGTTGCCGGCGGAAGCCGCAATCACGCCGCGCTGATAATCCTGCTCGCTCAGACGTGAGAGCTTAAAGCTCGCCCCACGAACCTTAAACGAGCCAGAGCGCTGCATATTCTCAGCCTTCAAATAGACCTCCGCGCCGGTCATCTCCCGGAGCGTGCGCGAGGGAGTTAACGGAGTATGGTGCAGCAGCGGTTTCAGAAGCTTGTACGCCTCCCAGATATCGGCGATCGTCACGGGGAAAGTCGCAGAGGACGACAGGATAGCGGCAGGAGTGACCGAAGGCGTTCCTCCCCTATCTACGGGCTCGCCGGTACCAGTGGCATGATCATCGTTCATAACGCGCATAGGTGGCATAGTTCCTTTCGCAGAATGTTGGACCTGACCACAACAGTGTGGCTGGCGCCTTCCTTCTCTCCCTGGCCTCTCCTCTTCACTCCCGCTCACTCCTCTGCCCTCAGCGCGGCGCTGCGCTGGGGTGCGGGCAATGGATGCTCTTCTTTCCCTTCCACGGAACCATCCTCAGCCTTGCCAGATTGACCGGTCTGCCTGCTTCCTGTCAGCCATTGACGAGTCAGGCTCGCATGCCACTCATTCGCCTCCTCCGAATTGGGGCTATTATAGCGCAGCGTTAGTCTGAAGCGCAAGAGGACGAGGGAGGAGAGAGGGGGGACCTGCCCCCGGGCCCGGCGGCAGCGAGGCAGACGGACAGAGGGAGGCGCGGCAGCGGGCAGCTCATCCTTCACTCACCGTCCTACGCCTGCAGCTGGTCGTATCGGCGAGCCGATGAATGAGCGGAACGAGTGGACCCGTGCCGCGCCGTCGTCGAGCATGATCCTTTAACTGCGGAAGATCTTCACGCGCCGATTCGGCTCCTTGCCCCGACTACGCGAGAACAAGTTATAGCGGCTGGCGAGCTGATGCTGTAGCCGGCGCACATAGGCATTAGCCGGGGCCAGTTCGGCGGCGGTCAGCCCATGATTCAGGAGGCGATGAATAGCGTCCTCCGCTTCCAGAAGAGCGCGCCGGGTCTCTTCATCCTGAGCCAGGCCGGCTAACGAGCCAGGGGAGCCGGAGCCTCCCTCGTCGTCCTCCTCCTCGGGGAGGGCGAAGATGCGCGCCAGAGCATGCTGCATCTGGGCCACCGTATTATTCTTCAGAATAATAATCGTCTTTTGATCATCGGCGGCCTGCTGCAAGCGTTCGGGCTGGCGGCGATAGTAATTCTTGAGCGTGATAATGGCATTGGCCTCATTCTCGTTCTTTGTGATGATCACTGGCACCCCGAGCTGGCGGGCGGCCTGTTCCAGGCGATCACGATTGACCCCGAAGGGATAGATACGGATCGGCCTGGGAGGAGAGAGGGTGAGAGCCTGCTGAGAGTCCTCCTCGGTGGTGAGAGCCTCCTCCGAGGTTGAGGCCAGAGCAGGAGCGGTACTGCTCAGGGTTACCAGGTTGGAGCTAGAGGGCGAGCGGCGCAGATTGGCAGCCAGGCCACTAGGCGCGAGTGCTGGCAATGGTGACTGTCCATTGCGGCGCAGCGGCTCAGCCGTGGCGACGTCGCGCCAGGTCACCTGGCCGAGTTGGCGCAGATTGTTCCAGCCGCCCGCCGAGCGTTCGAAAGGGAGATAGCCCCCCTGGCGTCCGGCGAGCGAGCCGGAGCCGCTGCCCCAGGCAGGCAGCTCCATCCCACCGATCGTCACACGGCGCACCGAGACCCGTCCTGTCTCCTCATCGCGCGTTCGCACCTCAGCGATCACCGGCTGGCCGCGCAAGAGATTGTCCACCGTCTCGGCCACATCGCGGTGGACGATCAGCTCCTGCCAGCTCTGCTGCTCCACCACGACATCGAAGGTAGGCGGAGCTTTACGCTCCAGGATGCTCTTCTGTGTATGGCGTCGACGAGCCTCCTCATCGCCGAGTGTCACCGTCTGGATACCGCCCACCAGGTCGGAGAGCGTGGGGTTAACCAGCAAGTTACTCAACGAATTGCCGTGCGCCGTGGCAATCAGCTGGACGCCACGTTCTGCGATCGTTCGCGCCGCCTGCGCTTCCAGCTCCGTCCCGATCTCGTCGATCACGATCACCTGGGGCATATGGTTCTCCACAGCCTCGATCATGACCGCATGCTGCATCGAGGTATGAGCCACCTGCATACGGCGCGCGCGCCCGATGCCGGGGTGAGGGATATCGCCATCGCCGGCAATCTCGTTGGAGGTATCCACCACCACCACCCGCTTATTGGCCTCGTCGGCCAGCACGCGCGCGATCTCGCGCAGCAGCGTCGTCTTGCCTACGCCCGGGCGACCGAGGATAAGAATCGACTGGCCCTGCTCGACGATGTCGCGGATCAGGGCAATGCTACCCAGCACCGCGCGGCCAATGCGGCAGGTCAGGCCGACTACGCGCCCCTTCCGATTGCGCAAAGCGCTAATGCGGTGAAGCGTGCGCTCGATGCCGGCCCGATTATCATCGCCGAACTCGCCGATGTGCTCAACGACATATTCAAGATCGGCATAGGTGATGGGCTGGTCGCTCAGGATCACCTCTCCATCCGGGAAGCGGGCCTCGGGCAGACGCCCCAGGTCCATTACGATCTCTAGCAGCTCACCGCGGTTTTCCAGGCGGTCGACCGCTTCGTGGATGCTGGGGGGCAGAGCCTCCAGCAGAGCCTCCAGATCGTCAGTGATCGCATTGTGCATAGACAGTTTAATCACCTCATAGTCTGGCGTGAGTTGGCCGTACCCAGACCCTTCACGCCATAGATTACTCGTTGTTCTAATGCAGGAACGACGCGCTGTCTCACAGCCAGATAGGCCATGTGGCGCACAAGCAAGACCCTGGTGGTTTTTGGCGCGAAGCCGCTGGCGCGCAGAGCATTGATGACGGCGCCCTCATACTCGCGCACCTGACAATAGATCGGACGCTTGTCGCTCTCCAGCAGGCGCTGACAGGCGAAGCGAACGAGCGGCTCAGCCAGATCAGCATACTCTGGGTGAACAATCAGCGAGAGCTGATGTGGCCTGGTACCACGTCCCCGGCGCAACTGCAGCCAGGCGCCCAGGCGCACCCCCATGTCACAGACGTAGGTCTCGCACTTGCGTCCAAGGGGCAGGAGTCCTGAACGCTGCGAGCCGACGAGCAGGCGGGCATACTCTTCGCTATTCTCCAGCAACTCGGCCATCTGCACGCGCTGGGGAGTAACGGCGCGATAGAGCTGGTGCAGGCCCCAGACATGATGACGGCTCCAGCGCTGCAGTGAGGCCAGCTCCTGCAGGCACTCGGCTGGAGTCGAGCTGAGTACGAGCCCGGGGGAGGGCGGCCTGGTTTTGGGCGAGGTGCTGACGACCTCCGCTTCGCCGGGTCCGGCGGCCTCGTTCTCATCTTCCCAGCCAAAGACATAGGTGAATTCGCGCGTATAGCGCTGGAAGCCGCTGCGAGCGAACAGCTCCAATTCCGGCAGCGCCTCCTCGACCCTGGCGAAGACGCGCAGCACGCCGTGGGAGGCGGCCATCTCCAGGACATAGTCAAGCAGGGCTGTGAGGACATCTTCGCCGGAGAAGGCGCTTTGGAGCATTGAGGCCAGATAGGTCAGCTCCCACATCGTTCCCGATGGGCGCTCGCGTACCTGGGCAAATCCTAAGATGCGCCAGCGATCTTCACACAGCCAGGTACGTGCAACCGGATCGAGAGGAAAGATATTGCGCAGGAGAGGAGGCCATGAAGCACGGTGCTCCACCGGTTCCAGCCAGCACACGAAGTTCGCCAGTGCGCGCTGTCGCATGCGAGCGCGCTGATCTAATGCGTAGATGATTCCCGGTAGGTCAACATAGGGTACCGGTCGTATCATCAGTGCTCCTGCGCCAAGCAGAGGCAGATCTTTCTACTTCGTCCACGCTCAGTGGCGCGTGCCAGGCCCCGCGCGCCCGCTTCTTCGGTTCCTGTGCTCCCGCTCCGCCGTTGAGTGACCCTGCGTCTCTCTGTCGTTGTCATTGTCGCTATTGTCGTCGTCTTCTGGCACGGAGCGGATAGCGAGCGGGGCCTACCGCCTGGTCGCGTCGCCACGCCTCTACTTCCGAACGCTCTGTACTAGGCGGAGAAAGTAATGATGGAAGCGCGGATCTCTGGAAACCTCCGGGTGAAAAGCGGTACCCAGCCGGTTGCCTTCGCGGACAGCGACGATGGTTCCATCATCGAGCGTTGCCAGCACCTCTACACCCGGGTCTACCTCCATAATGGCTGGCCCGCGGATGAAGAAGGCATGAAATGGTGCTTCACCCAGCACGGGTATCGACAGATCAGTTTCAAAACTTTCCCGCTGACTACCGAACGCATTGCGACGGACAGCGATGTTCATCACAGCCAGTAGCGGCTGGCCTTCCAGAGCGTTGTCCGTCTTTTTGGCCAGCAGAATCAAGCCGGCACAGGTTCCCCAGACGGGGAGTCCCTGCTCAATCAAGGTTTTCAGCGGCCTATCGAGGCCATACTCAACCATCAGCTTGCCGATAGTGGTGCTCTCCCCACCGGGTATTATTATACCATCTAAATCGGTCAGATGCTCAGGGAGTTTTACGGCGCGTGTTGCCACACCCAGCTTGGAAAGCGCCTTCAGATGCGCCTCGAAATCCCCCTGGAGAGCCAGCACACCGATCAGCGGTCGTTCCTGTCCATTGTGGATCATCGTCTACTTGCGCGGTGCCCGGTTTGCCCACGCTGCCGTTGCACCGCCCCCTCCTTCCTTGGTTGTGCTGCACAGACTCTCTGTTGAGAGAGAACGCCCATGACCGTCGCTTTTCATCCCGCTTTCAAAAAAGAGGCTCCGCCGGCTCACCTCGCTCTGGGAATGAGGCGCTGAGCCGGCGGAGCGGACGGGACTGCGCTCCCGCAGCCTGGTGGCTCCTCTGCTCTCTGACTATTGCCTTGCGCTCCGCCGGCGAGCCAGTCCAGACTCAGGTCGCTCTCCCCTCATCAACGGCTACCAGCCACGGCGGGCCATCAGCTCCTGCTCAGGCAGCGTGTCGAGGTTGATGCCCACCATTGGCTCGCCCAGATCGCGCGAGACCTCAGCCAGGATCTGGGGATTATCGAAATGGGTGGTCGCCCGAACAATGGCCCGGGCCCGCTTGAGTGGATCGCCGGACTTGAAGATACCGGAGCCGACAAAGATGCCTTCCGCCCCCAGACGCATCATGAGCGCGGCATCCGCCGGTGTGGCAATGCCCCCCGCCGAGAAGTTGACGACGGGCAGCTTGCCGGTGCGAGCGACCTGACAAACGAGCTCGTAGGGGGCCCCCAGGCGCTTGGCCTCGGTCATCAGCTCTTCCTCGGGAAGCATCTGCAGGCGCCGGATGCCATCCTGGATGGCGCGCATATGACGCACCGCCTCCACCACATTGCCGGTGCCGGCCTCGCCTTTGGTGCGGATCATGGCCGCCCCCTCGCCGATGCGACGCAGGGCCTCGCCCAGGTCGCGCGCCCCACAGACAAAGGGTACCGAGAACAAATGCTTATTGACATGGAACTGCTCGTCGGCAGGCGTGAGCACTTCCGATTCATCAATGCAGTCAACGCCAATGGCCTGCAGGATCTCCGCCTCGACGAAGTGGCCGATGCGGCACTTGGCCATGACGGGAATAGTGACCGCTTCTTTGATGCGAATGATCCGTTCGGGATCAGTCATACGCGCGACGCCGCCCTGAGCGCGAATATCGGCGGGTACCCGCTCCAGAGCCATGACCGCCACAGCCCCAGCCTCCTCGGCGATCTTGGCTTGCTCTGGATTGACAACGTCGCAGATGACACCGCCCTTGAGCATCTCGGGGAAGCTGCGCTTCACATCAACCGTTCCGACCGTTCTCTGCTGCATAGGTGATCATCTCCTGCGGTCTTGCCTGAACATCTGGTCTTCATTGTAGCACATTGGCGGTTGGCCCACACCAGCCAATCCAGACAAAGGAGATCAGCCAGAGGGAAGGGGTCCAAAGAGGCACGAATGCCACCAGGGCCTGCACCAGGAGAGCATAGAGCAACACCGACGTTGTGCCGCTCTTGTGGGTTGTGAGGGCTTCCTCTGCCCAGGGGCCAAGGGTCGAGGACCTGGGCCACTCTCCTCCCCAGTTGCTCAGGAGAGGAGATCAAGGCTAATTTTGAGCGCCATGTCGACGCGCGCGAGTTCCTCCCTGGTGATGCTCCCACGCTTACGGATCAGGCGCGACTTCTCGATGGTCATGATCTGCTCACACTTCACATCGGTGAAGTCGGTCAGTCCGTTTTCAGGCGTTGGCGCGATGCGCACGTGCAGGGGCAGTTCACGCTCCGTACGGCTCATCGAGGCAACAATCGTCAACGGATAAGTGGGGGAGGCGTTACCTCGATCATTTTGGATGATTAAGGCAGGGCGGACACCCTGCTGCTCCGCGCCGCGCCCGGGAGACCAATTGACATCCCAGATCTCGCCGCGCCTGGGACTGGGCATTTCGCGTATTCGGTTGGTAGAATCCTCGCTATGGCTGGGGCTGGGCGATGCTTGCCTGGCCTCATTACTCATGCAACGATACCTTCACGCCCGGCCTCAAAATAAAATCGGGCTTCTTCGAGAGTTTCAGGGAGAGATCCTAGATAAGCATACGCTTCGTCGAGGGAGTGAGTCAAGGAGGAAAGTGCCTGTTCGCGTTTCTGGAGGATTGCCTGACGCAGTTGCTGGTAGTTATCCCGGCGCATTAGTTCCATAATTGTCTCCACAACATCCCCGAGGGAAGAGTCCAGTTCCATCGCCAGCGCTTTTAGCTCCTGGTGCTGGGTCAACGGAATTTGAATTGACTTGCGGACGAGGTGCTCATGACGATAGAAGTCGGGATGCACAACTGCCATGAATCTGCCTCCTGCTGATTACGTGAGCCGTCTCTATCAATACCATTGTAATGAGTCCCCTCTCACTTGTCAATCAATGTGCAGCGCTCTTAAGAGTTTTTTAAGGCCGCTACCATTAAACAGGATAAGACAATGAGAAATACTTTGCCAAAACGCAAGACACTTCCGTTCTTTTGCTGAAACTCTTCTATCGCCTTTCTCGTGGGAGGGATAGGTGAAAAACCTACGGTGGCGGCCAAAGCTGCTGAGCTTGAGCGGACCATCGGCGCCGGGTCCACTGGAGCCACCCTTGCTGGCACATGCCTTGCACTCCTGCTGTCTGGTAACTATAATGAAAATTGAATCCTACCCAGAAGGATGCAAGCCATGCCGCAAGTGGTTCACGAACGCACCGATCAGGAGAAACGGCCCCTCAAGGCGCTGGTGATCGACGACGAGCAGCCGATTATCGAGTTCATTAAGCTGGGTCTCCACTACGAGGGCTTCGAGGTGGTATCGGCCCCCGACGGCGAGCAGGGAGTGACGGCGGCACAGCGCTGTGATCCCGATATTGTTATTCTGGACCTGATGCTGCCGGATATGGATGGTCTGGAGGTTTGCCGTCGCTTGCGCGAGAATCCAGTGACAAGCGATGTGCCCATCTTGATGCTGACGGCCAGAGACGATGTGCGCGATCGGGTGCTGGGTCTCGATAGTGGCGCCGACGACTATCTGACGAAGCCTTTCAGCTTCGAGGAGCTGGTCGCACGCATACGCGCGATCCTCCGCCGCCTGCGCCGCAGCGGACACGGTGAGCACCCTGGCTCTCCCGACTCTGCGCATATTCTGCAGTTCGAGGACCTCTGGATGAATACGGCTACGCGCGAGGTTCGTCGCGGCAATCGCTCTATCGAGTTGACGGCAACAGAATATAATCTGTTGCACCTGTTTATGACTCATCCACGCCAGGTGCTGGATCGGCAGACGATCCTCAATCGTGTCTGGGGATACGATTTCCTGGGGGAGACGAATATTATTGAGGTGTATGTGCGCTATCTGCGCGAGAAGATTGAAGATACCCCCAGCTCCCCCCGGCTGATTCAGACGGTGCGCGGGGTCGGCTATATTCTGAAAGGCCAGGGATAGCTGCTATGCCAGCCGAGCGAGGGACGGTAAGGATACGCACGGAAGGAGCTCCCGATGGGTCCCCAGATCACAAGAAGATGATGAAGGAGCCATTAGCGGAAGGAAAGATGGCTCAGGAAGGGCAGACCAGTGAGCAGACCAATGGTCAGGCTGAGGCGCGGGCTTTGGCCGCTCTCCAGCGGCCTTCCCTGACCAGCGGTCCCCTATTGGCTACTTCTGTTCGCCTGCCGCTTGATCGTTTGGGTCTGCGCCTGGCTCTCCTGCAGCTCGCGATTCTGGCCCTGGGTCTGGCGTTGATGGCTCTGCTGCTGTTCTTGCTCGTTCATGTGAGGTCGCTGAATACGCCGCTCGCCTTCGTGTGCAGCTACGGGCTGCTGGTGCTGCTGCTCGGAGGCTTGAGTACGCTGGCAACGGCCCTGCTGCTGCGCCCTTTGCAGGAGCTGGCTCAGGTCGCTCAGGCCCTGGCCAGGGGGGATTTCAGCCAGCGTGCGTTGCTGCCCTCTTCCTCTGCGCCTCCAGCTTCCGATGAGCTGACTCGTCTGGGTCAGAGCCTCGATGCGCTCGCTGGCCAGGTGGAGCTGGCCACGGCTCACCAGCGCGAGAGCGAGGCTCGCGTCCAGCGTCTCCTCAGTAGCGCTTCTCACGAGCTGCGCACTCCTTTGACATCGATTCGTGGCCTCTCGGAGGTGCTGCTGCGCGGCCCGATGGAGAACCCCGAGCTGCTGCAGCGTGTTCTGCGCTTGATTAAGAATGAGTCCGAGCGCATGACCCGCCTGATCAACGATATGCTGACCCTGGTTCGCCTTGAGGAGGGTCGCCCTCTCCAGCTACGCACAGTGGATCTGGTGGAGCTGGCCATTGAGAGCGTTGAGCAGGCTCGTCTCTTCGCCGGTGAGCAGGGCCCTCGGATTCAGCTGGAGCTGGCCACTCAGGAGCGGCTGGTTGTCCACGGCGATATGGATCGTCTGAAGCAGGCTCTGGCAGCCTTGCTGGACAATGCTGTGAAGTATGGGCGCCCTTTCCCCGAGGGCCAGGTGATCGTCCGCCTGGATCGTCACGCCGACGTCGGTGAGGTCCAGGTGATCGACAATGGGCCGGGCATTGCTTCCGAAGATCTGCCTTATATTTTTGAGCGCTTTTATCGCGGTCGCCATATTCCGCCGAGTCGCGCGGACGGTAGCGCGATCCCGGGGGCTGGCCTGGGATTGGCCATTGCGAGGGCGATCGCCCGCGCTCATCAGGGCGAGGTGAACGTGCACAGCGAGCAGGATCAAGGGTCGGTCTTCACGCTGACTTTGCCTTGCCTGTCCGGTTCGCCAACCCGACCGCTGCCGTCGACGAATGGAACGGAGCCGTAACAAGCATCCCTTCGGCCTCAGCATGATGCTGGCTCTCGTTACTTCCGCTTTGCCTTGCTTCTGTCCCCTCGCTCATCCCCAACTCCCTTTTGATTGGCGCCGGCAGAGAGCGATAGCTCTACTATAGGCCGGGCCCGGGTGTCACCGCCGTTGCCAGCTACCAGCCGGTCGACTTCTGGCCCCCTGCTCTCCTGGCGAGGCTGACGATCTCAAGAGCATTGACCGCGCATTGCGCACATGGTACACTGCCTTCGATCGCTGCAACGCTGCTTATGAGGATGGGCTGCCGCTCAGGGAGTGCAGAGAAGCAAGCAGGTAATCGATGAGCGAAAATCTGAGCGGCCATGTGAGCTGAGCATGCGCGGTGGAGGGCTACCGCTATGTGGATGTCAACCCTGGATCTTGACCCCAAACGGGCCATCGTGACTTCGCTGCTGGGGCGCTTCTGGCGGGGAGCGTATTTTTCATCGTTTGCTCCTCTGCAGGTCCGAAATCTGCCTCGCCGCCCCTTGCCGGCTCCCGACTGGGTGCGAGTGCGCAACCGCCTGGCAGGGATCAGCGGCAGCGATCTGGCTCTGATTGCTGCCGATGTTGATCCGCGAGTGGCGGCGGCTTTGGCCGGTCAGCAGTTCTATCCGGGCCATGAGGTGGTGGGTGAGGTGATCGAGGTGGGCGATGCGGTTCAAACCTTGCAGGTGGGCAATACGGTAGTGCTGCAGTATGCCCCTCACTGCCTGACTTCGGGCGCGCAGCCTCCCTGCCGGGCCTGCGCCGCCGGGGACTATAACCTGTGCGAGCGAGCCTATCAGCCCGGACCGGCACAAATTGGCTCGGGTTGGAGCGAGGAGATGCTGGTTCATGAGCGCCAGCTTTTCCCTCTCCCTGAGTCGCCCGAGAAACCAGGGGAACCCTTGCTGAGCGACGAGCAGGCAGTGATGTTAGAGCCAACGGCGGTAGCCCTGCATGCTGTGCTGCGCTGCCCGCCGCAGCCCGAGGAGCGGGTGCTCATTATTGGAGCAGGCACGATCGGTCTGTTGACGCTTCAGGTGGTGCGGGCCCTGGCACCCCAGGCAGTCGTGGGGGTGATGGCCCGCCACGCCTTCCAGGTGGAGCGAGCCACTCGTTTGGGCGCGAGCCATATTATCTATCCCCAGGACCGCTATCGGGAGGTGGCACGCATCACGGGCGCCGAGCTGGTCAGCGGTCCCCTTGGTCAGCCGATCGTACTGGGCGGCTACGATGTGATCTACGATACGGTGGGCCATAGTCAGACTATTCAAGATGCCCTGCGCTGGACACGCGCCGGCGGCACCGTGGTCCTGGTCGGGCGCAGTCTTCACCGCCTGCACCTGGACTTGACCCCGGTCTGGTCACGCGAGGTGAATCTGCTTGGCTCGCTGACGCACGGGCAGGAGTATTGGCCCCCAGAGCAGCCAGGCCGCCGCTCAACTTTTGCTGTCGCCTGCGAGTTCATTGCTCAGGGCTTGCTGGCTCCCGAGCAGTTGATTACCCACCGCTTCGCCCTGACTGACTATCGCCACGCTCTGAGTACAGCCATGCGGCGAGCCCAGACGCGCGCGATTAAGGTGATCTTTGACTACGCGCTGCAACCGGCTCTGGTAGTGCCTAATGTGCGCGCATCCCGCATGCGCCGCCGCCAGGCCCCTCCAGCTCCACTGCACCTGCCTCGCGCCACTGCGACGACAGGCTCGCTGCCCCCACAGGAGAGCGACAACGAGACCGAGGCCTTCGGTCCACCCGCTGTCTCACGCCACACCCCTTCCTCTTCCCACGATGTAACAAATCCTCCTTCCCGCGCGTTAGAACTAGAGAGAGAGGAGCAGGAATCAGCTCCAGGTCCTTTTTCCGAACGCGCTGATGATGCTCGATTTTAAACATTTGTTGATAACGTTTTTATAATAGATACGCAGCATGGTTTCTATTGGGAGTCTTTATGTCTTTGTTCTCGAAAAAGTCTGTCAGAAGTTCTCCCTTTTTAGCAGACGCGCCAGCCGCGCTGCCCAGGAAGAGCGAGGTGCCAGGCAACCAGGCACGCGCTCAACGCCAACGGCGCCCTGCTCGTCTACGACTCTTTCTCGGCATTGGCATGCTTGTGCTGGCCAGTATCATAGCCGGCGGTGCGCTTTTTGCCTATTTTAACGCGGCCTATCTCTTCCCGGGATCGCTCCCCTCCTCTGCGGGGTCCGGCCCTTTCGCCAGCGACCCCTCCGGACCGTTCATCGCTTCTCCCTATAGCCCGGCTCAGATCAACGCCTTGCGCCATCTGAGTGACCGGATGTCCTACAAGCAGCTCGCGAGCCTCTACGTGTCGCGGATGTCCCTGGACGAGAAGCTAGGCCAGCTGATCATGGTGGAATACGCCGACGATTACTACTCAGCTGACCTGGACAATATGATCACAAACTTGCATGCCGGGGGCGTCATCCTCTATGAGTTTCAAATGCAGAGCTTTGCGCAGACCAAGCATGATATTGCCCTGATGCAACAGCATGCTAAAATTCCTCTGCTGATCTCTACCGACGAAGAGGGCGGCCCTTACGTTCATCGCCTCTCGCACATCTATGGTTCACGTCCCTCAGCCTGGGACATCTACCAGTCGGGGAGCGTGGCCTATGCCTCCCAGCAGGGTCATAAGATGGCTCACGATCTGCTGGCACTTGGCATCAACGTCGACCTGGCCCCAGACGTGGATGTGATGCTTGTGCCAGGCTATGACACGGTGACCCGAACCTTCGGTACAACTGCCCAGGATGTGATCAAGTACGCTGGTCCTTTTATGGCCGCTATGCAGCAGGACGGCCTGATAGCCTGCATCAAACACTATCCCGGCGGCCTGGGCAATACGACAGAGGACGCCCACAAGACCTTGCCTTCCGATAACCGCAGCGTCAGCCAGATCTACTCGACCGAGCTGGCCCCTTATAAGTATTTTGCCAACGCCTCTAATCCGTACATGCGTCCGGGGATGATCATGTCAACCGATGTGCTGATGCCCGCGATTGATCCGAAGTGGCCCGGCGAGCTGTCGTATCGCTTTATGACCCAGATCCTGCGCCAGGAGTTCGGCTACGACGGCGTGGTGATCACCGATGCTCTCTATATGGAGGGCATCGCCCAGCAATGGGATATGCCCCAGGCCGCTGTGCTGGCCCTCAATGCCGGTAATGATATGCTCCTTGGCCCCACAGGTAGCGCGCAAACGCTGGCCATGATTAATGGCCTCAAGGCGGCGCTCCAGGATGGACGGCTCTCGATCCTGCGGGTCAATGAGGCAGTGACCCGCATCTTGGCCCTGAAGATGCAGTATCATCTGATGCCCGCGGTTCCTCCTACGGCCTAGGAATCGCCCTGCTGATGTGCTCCATGCTTCACTCTGGCTTGCTCGTTCGCTCGTGCAGCGCCACGATGAGTTACTGATGACTTTTATCGCTTGTTGTATTCACTAAAATAAGAAAAAATGCCAAGCTAATGCGGGAGTCTCCTGGCAATGTTCACAGACAGTCCACCCCCGATTGTGGCCTCTCACCCACAAGAGCGCCAAGAAGCCGCAGCCAGGGCTGCGTCTCCTCTTCGACCGCAGCCTCGTCGCCGTCGGCGCCTGTTGTCTATCCTGCGCCTTCTGCTGGCGAGCGGCGGAGCACTGCTTCTGCTGGCCACGGCTCTGTTGGGCAAGGGAGACACGCCGTGGCTGCCGCGGCAGGTCAGCCAGCTTCAGGAGACGCTGCTGGCCGGCCCATTCATTAGCAATCCGCTGACTCCCGCGCAGGTTGAGGCCCTGCGCCATCGCGAGGCCTCTATGAACGAGCAGGCTCTGGCCCGTCTGTACCTGACCCATATGACGCTTGATCAGAAGCTCGGCCAGCTCTTCATGGTCCAGTATTACGGGACAACCTACTCGGCGGACCTGGAGACAATGATTCACGATCTCTACGCCGGTGGCGTGATCATGTACGCCGCTCAGATGCGCACCTTCCAGCAGACGCGCGCTGATATCCAGCGTATGCAGGCCCGGGCCTGGATGCCGCTCTTCATTTCGGCGGACGAGGAGGGTGGCTTTGTCGAGCGGATCAACAATATCTATGGCCATCGGCCCGGCGCCCTGGAAGTCTACCAGACGGGCAAGGTCAGCAATGCTGCGGCCCTCGGTCATGGAATTGCCCACGATTTAAAGGCCCTGGGGTTGAACACCGACCTGGCTCCTGATGTTGATGTGCCAGTTGTCAATGGTCCTGATCAGTATCTGCGCACGTGGGGCTACACGCCACAGTCAGTAATCGACTACGGTGGGGCTTACCTGCGCGCCGTCCAGGGGGATGGAGTCATCGCCTGCCTCAAGCATTTCCCGGGCCTGGGCGCCGCCCAAAGCGATGCGCACACCGACCTGCCAGTGATCAAGCGTAGTCGCGAGCAGATCTACAGTACCGAGCTGGTGCCCTTCAAACACTTCATCCAGTCATCTCAGTCGCTGGACCATCCGGGCATGATCATGACAACCGACCTGTTGATGCCGGCACTCGATCCTGTCTGGCCTGCGGAGCTGTCGCCAACCATTGTGACAGGCATTCTGCGCCATGAGCTGGGCTATGACGGTGTGGTGATCACCGACGCCCTTTATATGGAAGGCATCGCCAAGAAATGGAACCTGCCAGAGGCCGTGGTCTTAGCTCTGGCGGCGGGCAACGATATGATCCTGGGCGTGCGCAGCTCCTACGATCTGCGCAGCGCGGTGGCCGCCCTTAAGGAGGCCCTGGCCAGCGGACGGCTCTCCCAGAGCACCATCGACGCCTCCGTCACACGCATCATTGCCTTGAAGATTCACTACCATCTCTGGCCCGTTCCTCGCTTCGCTTAGAGCCAGGAGAAGCGAGCAGCTCAGCAAGCTTAAGGAGATCGAGACCTTGCAGCAAGCCGATCGGTCCCCGCTGCCTGTCCAGGCGGAGGAGCCAGCAGACAGGTCAGTAGACCAGGAAGGCAGGAAGGAAGGCCAGGACCTCCCCACCGGCCCACCCCTCTGGTCCTAGGGACCGGCCCCGCGCGTTGTCGGCCTTGGGGGACTATGCTATACTGGACTGGCACTAGCCGATTGTGCCAGGATACTCAGCTCAGCTCAACTCAGCAAAGAACAGGTCTAGCACGTTTCTCCTGCCCGCCACGCCCTATCTCCCCGGAGCGTTAGCGCGCTCAGCAGCAGGCGTGGCGCGCACCAGTCTATCCCAGGAGTGAGAAGACGATGGCTGAAGAGACTGCCCAGCTCCAGAATCCCTTTCTCGTCGGCGAGCGCGTCTACTTGCGCCCGCTGGAACCCGGCCAGGACAATCATCTCTACGCGACCTGGCTCAATGATGAGGAGATTCGCCGTTATTTTTCCGTCTATCCGACCAGCGATGCTCGGGCTAAGGAGCGCCTGGAGCAGCTGTATAGAGATGGCAAACATATTATCTTTGGAGTAGCGCTTAAAAGCAACAACCGCCTGATTGGTCTTGTTGGTTTAAAGGACATTAATTATATTAACCAGACAGCCGAGTTCTATATTATCATTGGCGACCGCGCGGTCTGGGGCCAGGGCTACGGCACCGAGGCGACCAAACTGATGATCCGCTATGGCTTCATGGAATTGAACCTGAATCGTATTCAGACGCAGGACATGGAGGAGAATATCGGTGGCTGGCGGGCAGACGAGAAGGCTGGCTTTAAATACGAAGGAACCCTCCGTCAGGCGATTCTGCGCTTCGGCAAATATCACGATGTTCGTGTCTACAGTCTACTCAGAAGCGAATATCTTGAAAGACAGCAGCAGGAGAACAAGGGAAGTTGAAGTTCGTGAGAGGACAGGCTTTTTGCTATGACAGTTGTTGTGCAAGAAATCACAGATCGTGAGCAATGGAACGCCTTTCTGAGGTCCCAGCCAGGGGGGCATCTGCTCCAGTCATATGAGTGGGGCGAGCTCAATAAGTATCTCGGTGGGCGCATTTACCGGTTAGGCGCGTTGGAGGGAGGCCGTTTGAGCGGGGCCATGATGGTTTCGGTCGCGCCGGTGCCGCTTCCCGTGCGTCTGCCCGGCCTCCAGCTCAACTGGCTCTACAGCTGCCGCGGTCCCACAGTCGAGGCACCAGACTCGCCAGCCCTCCCCGCGCTGATCGCCGAGGCTCACGCGATTGCTCGCCGCGAAGGTAGTGTGGTGCTGCGCCTCGAACCCAACATCGCCGACGATGATCCGCGTCTAGAGCAATGGCAGAGCGCCTACCGCGCGCTCGGCTTTCGTGTTTACCCCTACGCTGTCCACCCACGGCGCAGTTGGGTGTTGGACATTCGCCCCCCTTTAGAGACGCTCTTTGCCAATTTTAAGATGACCTGGCGGCAGAACGTGCGTGTGGCCGGGCGCAAGGGGGTCACCGTACGGGAAGTCAGCAGCGATGCCGATTTCGATGCCTACTATGCCTTACTGAAAATCACGAGTGAGCGTGACGCTTTTTTTATTCACAGCAAAGACTATCATCGCGAGATTCTGCGCCAGTTCGCCGCGCGCGGCGACGCCGTTCTGTTCCTGGCTGAACACGAAGGTGAGGCCCTGGCAGCCAAAATGTTGATTCGCTTCGGAAACTGGTGCTGGGATATGTTTGGGGCCACCGCAAACCATAAGCGCAATCTGAAGGCTGCCTACCTGCTCCAGTATCGCTGCATCCAGTGGGCTAAGGAGCAAGGCTGCACCCACTTCGACTTCCGTGCCATTCCAGAGGTGCTGGAGCCTGGAGAAGAAATGTGGGGTGTCTACGAATACAAGCAAGGCTTTGGCGGCTACTCGCGCCTCAATATGCCCACCCAGGACTACGTCTATCGCCCCCTGATCTATCGCCTCTGGAGCAAGCTGGTAGAGATTCGGCGCGAGCGGCGGCGAGCCGAGCGGCGGCGGGTTGAGCTAGAGCGAGCGGCGCGGGGCAGGCAGGGAGGCAAACCCACCTCTGCCGGTCAACCCGATCAATCCGACTCCTCCATGCAGGGTGACGGCAAAAAGGAGAAAGGCGCACGACCAGCGGAGCCAGCCTCGTCCTCCGGTGCCAGCCAGTGACTGCTGCCCTCCCTGCTCCGGCTAACGGGGTTTTACAGCCTGCCCTGCCCTGCGCCAGCAGCGATAACGGAGAGAGAGCTTCCGCTTTGTCCACCAGGCATCTGGCTGCTTCCAGCCAACCAGACGCGAGGTCAGTTGCTGGTCAGCGTCCTGAGCCGGGGCAGGGAACGAGAAACAGCCTCTTCTGTGAGTCCTGATCTGCCATCTATTCTGTATTGATCAAGCAAGAGATAGTGAACGTTGCACCTGTCCATCTCTGAGGGAAAGTTTATGGAAGCGCGCATTATCAGTGACCGGCAGCAGTGGAATGACTTTGTCGCTGCCTCGGTTTGCTGCAACATTACCCAGTCCTATGAATGGGGGCAGCTGGCCCCGCACCTTGGTGCCGAAGCCCTCTACACTGGCGTTGTCGATGATCAGGGGCAGCTCTGTGCCGCCATGCTTGTTCTCGTCTCGCGCCTGCCGGTGCTGGGAACCTACTTTTACGCGCCGCGTGGGCCAGTTATTGATGATCCCAGCTCGCCCGCGCTGGGTCAGCTTCTGGATTTCGTGCGCCAGGAAGCCCGGCGGCGCGGCGCCTTTATGCTCAAAGTAGAGCCGAGCGTGCCCGATGGTGATGAGCGCTGGCTGGCCGCCTTGCGCAGTCACGGCTTCCGCCGCACGCCCTACGCCATGCACATCCGACACGAGTGGGTGCTGGACATCCGGCCCGACGAGCAGGCCCTTCTGGCCAACATGAAAGAGAAGTGGCGCTACAACATTCGCCTGGCGGCGCGCAAAGGTGTCAGCGTACGACGGGGCGAAGGGCCAGCAGACCTTGATACCTTTTACCGTCTCTACCGCATCACCAGCGAGCGCGATCGCTTCTTCATCCACGAGAAGCCCCACTACGAGGACATCTTGCGCCTCTACAGCGAAGGCGACCGCGCTGCACTCTTTCTCGCCGAATATGAAGGGCAGGCCATTGCCGGTCTCATCGCCTTGCGCTTCGGTCGCTGGAGCTGGTATATGTACGGCGCCTCCTCCAACGAGCACCGCAATCGGATGCCCAACCACCTGCTCCAATGGACTGCCATCCGCTGGGCCAAAGAGCACGGCTGCTGGTACTACAACTTCCGCGGCATTCCCGATATTCTGGAGGAAGGGCAAGAGCTGTGGGGGGTCTACGTCTTCAAGCAAGGCTTCGGTGGCTATCCCTTGCGCTTCCTGGAGACCCACGACCTTGCCTACAAGCCGCTCGTCTATCAGACCTACCGTCGCCTGCTGGATCTGAAGCGCTGGCGCGATCAGCAGCAGCGGAGCCGCTTAGAGCGTCAGCAGCAGACTCAGCCGACGGCCAGCGCGCGCGAGCAGTCAGCCCGGGAGCAGCGTTCAGCCGGAGCTGGCGCCAAACAGGAGGAAGTAGCCCTGCCCGGCCTCTCCCAGCAGGGCTAGAGAGCGTCCCACCCGCCCAGCAGGCATCTTGAGCCTGGCCCACACAAACAAGAGGGGGGATCGGCTCCACAGTTCTGCGATTCTGCCGATCCCCCCTTTTTGAGCGCTGCCGTCATGCGGCAGGCCAGGCTGGCCTGTCTCCAACTTCATCAGAGGAGAGGTCAGCTTTAGCATCTTGATCTCCCCCACGCGATCCGAGAGCGTCGGAGTGGGTCGCCCCGGATTCTCCAGACGAGGCGAGCCACAGCAGCGCGAGCCAGGCAGGCGCAGGCTACTGACCAGAGCGCAGCGCCTGCAAAGCGGCCAGACGCTCGCGCGCAATGGTGCTATCGGGTTTCACGCGAGCCAGGTTCTTATACACGCGGCTCGCCTGCTCATACTCCCCGACCGACTGATAGGTCTGCCCGAGCATATCGTAGGCTTCGTAGTTATGGCGATCGATCGCAATCAACTGCTGCAGGGCAGCCACGGCCTCCTTGACCTGATGGGTTTCGAAGTAGTAGCGAGCCACCACCGTCTGATACTCGGTGGCCTCGCGCGTGCGACCGATGCGCCAGCAGAAAGCCACGACCTCGCGCAAGAGGCTCATATCGTTAGGAGCGAGGTCGACAGCGCGGCGATAACAAGAGAGAGCCTCCTCATTATTGCCCATCTCGGCATAGATATCGGCGATACGGCGCATCGCCTCAGAGGCTTCACCGCGCTGATTGCGGCGTTCGTAGATATCGGCCAACAGGCGCAGCTCAGCAATGCCCTCTTCGAGCTGGCCACGATTAATATAGATCTCAGCCAGCTCGGCATGAGCGCGTGGGTCCTGGGGAGCCAGGCGTACCATCTCATTGAGCACATTGAGAGCGTTATCGCCCTGGCGCTTGCTGAGATAATAGCGAGCCAGCTCAGCATATTCCTGGAGGGCGCTGTCGATATCGCCCTGCCGCGCCGAGATCTCGGCCAGAGCCGAGGCCACCTCGTCCTGATAGGTGGTCACCTGTTTAATGCGGCGGAGCACGGCCTGCATCTGTTCCTCTTTGCCGGCGCGGCGGTAGGCTTTGGCCAGCAAGAGGGAGATCTCCACCTCGGGGGCCTGATGCTCCTCGTCGTCCTCGCGCGGGCGGGCCGCCCAGATAGTTGGGTCCATGGCAGCCGGCGAACGGCGCACCAGTTGCAGGGCCTGCTCCAGTTGCTGGATAGCCTCCTCGGGCTTCCCCTGGGAGAGCAAGCAATGGGCCATACTCACGCGGGCCAGCACCTCCACCGCGCTATCGCGTGTGGCCTGCTGGTAGGAAGCCACGGCGCGATCGAAGTAGCCGGCCTGCTGATGGATCTGACCCAGGGAGAAATGGAGATCGGCGTTATTGGGCTGCAGTTCGAGGGACTGTGTATATTCGCGCGCAACCACCTCATAATGGCGCTGGCCCTGACCCCGCAACTGCCAGCGGATGCGAGTCAATAGCTCCAGAGCAGAAGCGCGGCCAGCGGGAGCGGCCCCGGTAATCATCAGGAGATGCCAGCGCACCAGCGCCACGATGTTGCGCGGGTCGACCTGCAGCACGCGCTGGTACTCAGCGGCGGCCTGCTGAGAACGACCGAGCTTTTGCAGAGCCAGAGCATAATTCAGGCGAGTGGGCACGCTTGTTGGACTTTCCTGCAGGGCCTGCTCTAACTCGCTAAGGGCGCGATCCATGTAGCCCAGGCGAAGATAAGCCTCAGCGGCTTGAGTACGCTCACGCAACAGGTCCTCTTTATTGCCATGAGAGGAGAGCAGATTAATCAGACGCATGCGGTACGTCAGATTATTCGGCTCCAGTTGCAGGATACGCCGATAGGTAGCGATTGCGTCGTCGATGCGCCCATTGGCGATATAGGTATCGACCAGGATGGCGTACTTTGTGATCGCCTGCTCGATGCGGCCCTGGCGTACATAGATCTCGCAGAGCACCTGATGGACATCCAGATACTGGGGAGCGATCTCGATGACCTTCAAGCACTCATCGATGGCCGAATTCAGCAAGCCATGCTCGATGTAGCGCTGGATGTCTTGCATCGAGCGCACCACCTGCATACGGATGCCTTCGGGCAGGGAAGCCGTGCTGGCGAGCACGGCGCCAGCCACCTGCTGCAAGGATTCATCGCGGGCCGTAGTACCGGCGATTTTACTCAGCAGCTCCTCGACATTATCCTTCGTGGGAGAAAGGGGCGTCGGCGCAGCCGGGCTGAGCTGCTCCAGTGTCAAAGGAGCGGGAGCCGGGGCGGCGGCGGCGGGTGGCGCTGCCGGTGGCGCAGACATCTGGCCCTGGGCAGGGAACGGATTTGGAGCTGGGGCCGGAGCGGGAGCGGGCGCCGGCTGAGCCACTGGGGCTGCTGAGGCTGCTGAGGCCGCCGGGGCCGGGGGTTGCAGCTCCACCTGCCGGGTTGGACTATCGGTCAGCCAGGAAGCCGATGAAGCCGGGGCTGGTGGATTGGGAGCCGTGGGCGACTGGGGTGGCGCTGCTGGAGCCGCTGGCTGGGGCGCCGGGGCAGGAGCTGCCGGCGACGGCGCGGGAGCGGGCGCAGCGGCAGACGGCGCTGGCTGCGCAGGCGCAGGCTCATTGAGAATGCCCGTCAGCCAGTCGGGCAATTCACCGGCAGCGGACGCGGCAGACGGTGCCGGGGCAGGAGCCGAGGTCGGCGCAACAGGAGCGGCGGGAGGCTGAGGGGCCGCTGCTGGGCCGGGGCCGGGTACCGAGAACATCATGGTTGCCGCATCCTGGATGGACGGGGTCACCGGCTGCTCAGGTGACAGTCCAGGAGAAACCTGCAGCTGTTGCTGTTGCAAGGAAGGTGGCGGCGTACTGGGCTGAGGAGGAGGCGGCGGCGCACTCTGCATCTGCTTCAAGAGCAGCTCCACCTGGGCGACTTTGTCGCTCCAGCCACGGCTGCGCAGGAAGCCAAGCAGCGCGTTATAAATGGTCAGGGCCTGCTCCTGCTCGCCGAGCAAGCGATGGGCCTCTGCCGCTTCCTGACAGAGCTGGACCAGCTGATCTGCCTCCTCAATCGTCAGGGCATCGAGATTGACGCGGTCGACAGCCTCATCGAAATGGACGGTGGCCGTGCGCAGATCGCCACGCGCGCGATAGCACTGCCCCAGGGCGTAGTAGCAAGAAAGCGCGTATTCAGGGTCATTGAGCAGCATCTGGAACTGGCGGATCGCGTCATCCCAGCGCTTCTGCTCCTGATAGAGCCAGCCCAGAAAGTAGCGAGCATCGGGACGATCGAAGCCGCTTTCGAGGATCTGCTCACAGAGATCGATGGCATCGTTATAGCGACCCTGGGCCTGGAAAGCCTGCGCCTGACGCAAAATGCCCGTA
>NZ_BDGT01000035.1 GCF_001748285.1 Thermogemmatispora onikobensis
AGCTTCATCGAGACAGGCATGCACCTCGCTCCTTTCCACAGGCATTGCGATAGGTCCCTGGCTTTGATATAATGCCCGTGCACAAATGGCTCTAGTATTACCTATGCCCGATCTGGCGGGACGCGGCATCGTGCTGGGGAGGACGCTGGTTCTATTATCCACATCGGATCTCATCTACTTATAGCGATCTGGACCGATGAAGGAGCGCACTTGAGCGCTCGCCATACCAACCAAGACCAAGGCACTGAGTGTATCAACCAGATCTGTTTTGGATTGGTAACGCACAAACTGTCCCACTCAGGTGCCGCGGGTGAGCCCGGCCCGATTGTACTAGTGAGGAGGCAGCTGTGTCTGTAAAAGTGCAGCCTACCACTGCTGAAATTCGCCAACGCTTTCTGGACTTCTTTGTCCAGAAGGGCCACTATCTGATGCCCAGCTCGTCGCTCATCCCGCGCGACGATCCGACGGTGCTTCTGACCACCGCCGGCATGCAGCAGATGATTCCTTTCTTTCTGGGGCGCGAGACGCCTCCCGCCACGCGGCTCACCTCGGTGCAGAAGTGTTTCCGCACGACGGATATTGATAAAGTGGGCAATGAGCGCACGCTGACCTTCTTCGAGATGCTGGGCAATTTCTCGGTGGGGGATTACTTCAAGCGCGAGGCCATCGCCTATGCCTGGGAGTTTCTGACCCAGGTGGTGAAGATCCCGCCCGAGCGTCTGCACCCAACGGTTCACCCCGAGGATGACGAGGCCCCGCGCTACTGGACGGAGATCACCGGCATCCCCGATGAGGCCATTGTGCGTCTGGAAGATAACTGGTGGGGGCCGCCGGGAGCCGCTGGCCCCTGTGGACCGGATTCGGAGATTTATTACGATCGCGGCGTCGAGCATGGCTGCGGTAAACCAGACTGCAAGCCCGGCTGCGAGTGCGAGCGCTTCCTTGAGATCTGGAACCTGGTCTTTATGCAGTTCTATCAGGACCTCGATGGCAAGCGCACCCCGCTGCCGCGCAAGAATATCGATACGGGCATGGGCCTGGAGCGCCTGGCGATGGTGCTCCAGGGCAAGCAGTCTGTCTTTGAGACGGATGTCTTCCGCGCGATTATCGACCGTTTTGCCACCCTGGCTGGCACGGCCTATGGCCGTGATACGCGCACCGATACCTCGCTGCGCGTGATTGCTGATCACGGGCGCGCTCTGGTCTTCCTGGCCGCCGATGGCGTCTTGCCCAGCAACGAGGGCCGCGGCTATATCTTTCGCCGCATCCTGCGTCGCGCTGTCCGTCATGGTCGCTTGCTAGGACTGGAGAAGCCATTTCTGACCGAGGCTGCCGATACGGTGATCGAGCTGATGGGCGGCCACTATCGCGAGCTGCGCCGGCATCGCGATCGCATCGTGGCGCTGCTCAGTATGGAAGAGAGGAAGTTTAATCAAACGCTCTCCACCGGTCTGCAGCTGCTGACCGAGCTGCTGACTGAGCTGAAGGAGCGTGGCGCCACAGTCATTCCTGGGGGCGAAGCTTTCAAGCTGTACGATACCCACGGCTTTCCTCTGGAACTGACGCAAGAGATTGCAGCGGAGCAGGGCTTCACAGTTGACGTGGCAGGCTTCGAGGAAGCGATGCGCCAGCAGCAGGAGCGCAGTCGTGCCGCCAGCCCCTTTGCCCAGGCTCGCAACGACCAGCAGCTCACCGAGATCGCTGGCCGCCTCACGCCGACCACCTTCCTCGGTTACGAAAGCACCAGCGCCAGCGGCAACATTGTAGCGCTGCTCGTCAATGGCGAAGCAGTAGAGAACGTCAGTGCACCGCAAGAGGCGCTGGTCATTCTGGATCGCACCCCGTTCTATGCCGAGAGCGGTGGCCAAATCGGTGATCGAGGCCTCCTCAAAGGGGCGGTGGGAACCTTTGTTGTCGAGGATACCCAACGTCCCGTCAAAGGTCTGATCGTCCACTATGGTCGCGTCGCTGAGGGCTACCTGGGCATTGGCGAGACGGTTCAGGCGGAGGTCGATGCCCAGCGGCGTGAAGACACCATGCGCAACCACAGCGCCACTCATCTGCTGCATAAAGCCCTGCGCGACCTGCTTGGTCCCCAGGTTGAGCAGCGTGGCTCACTGGTTGAGCCAGAGCGCCTGCGCTTCGACTTTACCTCGCCGCGTGCTCTCACAGGCGAGGACCTGGTTCGGCTCGACGAGGTAGTGAATAGCTGGATTCGCGCCGACTACCCGGTCATCACTGAAATTATGCCGCTGGAGGAGGCCCTCAAGACGGGGGCAATGGCCCTGTTCGGAGAGAAATACGACGAACAGGTGCGCGTCGTCTCGATGGGCAGCAGCAAAGAGCTGTGTGGAGGCACACACTGCCGCGCCACCGGCCAGATCGGCATCTACGTCACCACGCAGGAGACGAGCATTGCCGCCGGTATTCGCCGCATTGAGGCTCTCACTGGCCGCGGAGCCGAGCAGTATCTGCGCGGGCGTAAGACGCTCGTCGAAAATCTGGCGAGCCGCTTGCAGACCCAGCCGGATCACCTGATCGAGCGCGTTGACCAACTGCGCGACGAGCTGGCCACGCTGCGCCGCCAGCTGGCGCAGTATCAGCGAGAAGAGGCCAGGCGCCAGGCGGCCTCATTGGCAGAGCAGGCGCGCGAGGTAGGTGGTGTCCCAGTTGTGGCGGCCAGCGTTTCGGCGCCCGATGACCGCGTGCTGCGCGAGGTCGCCGAGATGACGCGCAACAAGTTGGGACGTCCCGGTGTGGTGGCACTCGCCGCCACCTACGAGGAACGAGTGAGCGTGCAGGTCCTGGTGGCCCCCGAGCTGGTCCAACGTGGGCTCCACGCGGGCACAATTGCCTCCGCCGTTGGCCAGCGGCTTGGTGGCAGGGGCGGCGGTCGGCCAGAATATGCTCAGGGTGGCGGACGCGAGAAAGAGGCCCTCAGCGCGGCCCTGGCCCTGGTGCCCTCGCTCGTTGAACAGGCCCTGAACTGAGGGCGGCCCGGCTGATCCGGCCCGAGCGAGGGAGGGGGACCTGCTCGGCCAGCCTTGCCCAGGCCAGGCAGCAGGCATCAGCAGGCCCTCCTCGGGAGAGAGCTGGCTCCCAGGCGAAGAGAAGGCCAGGGCCGACCTGGCTTGGCTGGCCTGAGCCAGGTATAGAGCAAGGAGCAAAGCAAGGATGCTGCCACACAACACAGGAAGGCGAAGAGGCATCTCAGGGCAGGCGGTGCACACTAGCTGAGTAGCGGCACAGGGAAGGTGCGAAGGTGCGAAGCTGGTGCCCCTTGTTGTCCAGCAGGCATTGTGTTATAACGTACGTGTAGTGCTCGTGTTCACCTATTAAAGCCTGGACCGAAAGACGGCATGTTCTCTGTGGCATGCATCAACAGGGGATGTTGTGAGTTCTGATGGTAAAGCTCTTTGACCGCTTGCGCTCTCTCTTCGGGGGACAGATTAGAGAAGGCAGCTACGAGTATGTCCCCGAGGACGGCTACGAGGAGCAGTATGGCGACGGGAGTGGGCGCCAGTTCTATACTGCCCTTGATATTGGCACTGAGTACGCGAAGGCGATCGTCTTCGAAGTTGTTGATGACCAGGGCATTGTGCTTGGCGTAGGCCGGCATCGCCAGAGCTACTCACATATGTCCGATGGCATCGTCACGGATATCGAGGGGGTCATCCAGGGCTGCAATGAGGCTCTGATCCAGGCTGAGCGAGCTGCTGGCGATATCGTGGCGCCGGACGCGGTGATTGGCATTGCTGGCGAGCTGGTCAAAGGCAGCTCAATCACGGTGACCAAGACCCGTCAGCAACCAAACAAGTTCATTACGCCCGATGAGCTGGAAAGCCTGATCGGCATGGCTCAGCAGAAGCTGCTGAAGAACGCCCGCGATCGCATTGCAGCCGAGACAGGATATCAGAATATTGAGGTGCGTCTCACCAATGCCGCGGTGATCTCAGTGCGCGTTGATGGGCAGGTGGTCACGAACCCCATTGGTTTCCGCGGGCGTCATCTCTCTCTCACCCTCTTCAGCGCCTTTGCACCCCTCATGCAGTTAGGGGCGCTGGAGACGGTGGCTCAGGGTCTGGATCTGCGCCTGGTGGCCATTGTGGCGGAGCCGTACGCCCTGGCGCGCTGTCTCAGTACCAACGCGAGCGCTGATAGTGGGGCCATCTTCATAGACGTCGGTGGGGGAACTACCGATATTGCCCTGGTGCGCCAGGGTGGTATCGAGGAGACGCGCATGTTCGCCCTGGGGGGGCGAACCTTTACGCGGCGTCTGGCGACGGGCAAAGGGCTCTCTTTGAAGGATGCGGAGAAGCTCAAGGTAATGTATAGCAATGGGGGGATCAAGGGCCATCAGCGCGATGAGATCAGAGCGATTCTGGCTCCCGAGTGCCAGACCTGGATGGATAGCGTGGAGCTGCTCATCGAAGAATTGGCCAAGAACGAGCTGCTGCCCCCAGCCATCTATATGGTCGGTGGCGGCTCAGCCCTGCCTGATCTTCAAGAAAAACTGCGGAGCTTTCCCTGGACAGAACGTCTACCCTTTGCCCGTCCGCCGCTCATTGAGACGGTCCAGCCGGATATGGTCACCAGCATCCTTGACCCGCGCCAGCTGTTGCGTGATGCGCAGGATATCACGCCTATGGCCCTGGCCTACCAGGCCATCGAGCTACAGAACGAGAACAGTGTTCTCGAGCAGGCGCTCTACAAAGTTATCCAGAATATGCATCTCTGACACGCGAGCGCGCGGCAAGCAGCCAGACAAGAGGGAAGAGTCGTCGCACGTTTCTCCTTGATTGTCTTTCGTCCTGGCTGGCAAGCTAGCCAGGGAGCGAGCGTAGACAGGCATGAGACAACGACAGAAGGCAGGGCCCACGTAGAAGCAGTCGCGTGCTGGCCTGCATGCAGGGAGTAGGGCACATGTCTGACGAGCAGCAGATTATTTATCTTGGCCCCGAAGAAGAACTGACCGACGTGCGCCAGCGCCTGGAGAAGGTTTCGGCGCGGCGCCTCATTCTGGTGGTGCCCCCGCAGACCAAATTGCGCAGCCACGTGGGTTGGCGGCTGCTGCATGCACGCACGCGCGAGCTGGGCAAGGATGTGCTCGTCGTCAGCTCGGATCGTCAGGTCCGGGTGGTGGTCAAGGCTGCAGGTTTCAAGGTGGCCGAGTCTTTGACCTCTCCGCCCAGCAGTCGAGCGCGCCCGGGCAGCCGGCCTGCACGTACTCCGCAGCATAGCTCTGGCTCACGGTCAACGACCCGCGGCCTGACGGCGCGTACGCGCGCCGAGCAGCAGCGCAGTTCCGCTGCCGGGGCTGAAGAGAGAGAGGAGAGATCTCTCCTGCCGCGCGCGCCGGTGCCTGGTCAGAGGCCGCTGGAAGAGGGAGACAAGCCAGTCAGACTGTCCAGCTCTTTCGGGCGTGCGCGCGAAAGCCGGGAACCACTCATCGAAGACCTGGCCAGTCCTCAGCGCCCCGCTGAGGAAAGCGGTTCCGTCCGCCGATACTCTCAGCCATCGACCGAGCACTCTTATGACTTTCATATCGAACCAATCGATGCCTCCGCGGCGATCTCTCCGCTCCTCCCGTCTGGGCAGGAGGAGGATGAAGCTGAGGATACGCTGCTGGAGGATTTCCGCACCGCCCAGCACATTCGCCAGGCCGCGCAGCCAGGTCCCGCCCACGCTGCGCCTGCCAGCATGGATCGGCAGTCCTATACTACTGCCCCCCTTGAGGCCGGAGAGCACCAGGAAGAGGAGGAGCCAGCTGATCCCTTCAGTCGTATCGAGGAAATCTCCCCCAGCTCTCTTCCCGAACAGCGCGGAGCCTTCGCTCCCATCGATGAGGTTGAGGACGATATTCCGGCCATCTCGGGGAGGCGCAGAACGCTGCTGGAAGCCGAGGTCGAGGATCTGGGTGATCAGGGGGATATCGCCCTGCCATCGACGCACCTTTCTGCCGAGCACTGGAGTACCCCTGGTGGGGAAGAACCAGCGGAAGAAAGCGAAGACTTCCCGTCCCCCGTGTCGGGGTTGGGGGCGCGGAGCTATGGCCGATCAGCCTCGTCGCGATTGAGCAGCTTTGGCGGAGAGCCTGCCCTGCCCGACGCCGAAGAGGAGGAGAGCGAGATGGGCCTGCCCGATATTGAGGCGCTGCCTACGCGGGCCCTACCTCCCCGCGCTGCCCCTGAGCCTCCTCGTGTAATCAGCGGCTCGTTGGTCAAGGGAGCGACTGGCCCGGCTGCAGCGAGGGCAGCTCTGCCGGGCCCAACACCACGCGGCCCGGGCGAAGCGGTCACGGGCCGGCCTCAGAGCAAGGCAACGCCTACCACCAACACCGGGACACGGGTCACTGCTGCTCGCTCCCCCCGGCGACCGGCGAAGACTGAGAGCAGGGGGGCGCGAGGCCCCTTGCTCTTTGTGGGCCTGCTCGTGCTCTTGCTGGCCCTCGTCGCTGGCCTCGCTTACTATGTTCCCTCGGCTGAGGTGAGTTTTACGCTCCCTGCACGGGCCTTTAGCCAGAATCTCCAGCTCACCGCCAGCTCTACCACGCGCCTGAACGTGGCCGCTCATACCTTGCCGGCGCAGGTCTTGCTCTTTAGCCGCAATGCTCAGGCTCAAGGCCGGGCTAGCGGACTGGCCAGGGTTGGCGTGGTCAAGGCCCACGGCACAGTCGAGTTCACCAATAAGGGCACGCGCTCGCTCGTCATCCCGACGGGTACCATTGTGGCAACTCCCTCGGGCATCCAGTTTAGAACCACTGCCGAGCCGCTGGTTACACCCGGAACTACCTACCCGGTACAAGTCGAAGCAGTCAATCCCGGCACCAGCGGCAATGTGCCAGCCAATAGCATCACAGTCATTCCCCCTGAGAGCCTGCAGCAGATTGGGGCCTCTGCTACTGAACTGACAGTCACCAATCCTCAGCCGACCTCGGGCGGCGGCCTGGGGAGCGTGCCCCAGGTGACCAGCGCCGACGTCACTACCCTCAAGAACCAGTTGAATGCTCAGTTGCAACAAGAGCTGCGTGACTGGCTCCAGCAGCAACTGCATGATGGTGATGTGGCTGGTCAACCAGTGGTGCAAGAACAGGTCAATGCCTCTCCCGCCGTCGGTCAGGTGACCACTACTGGGAGCTTCACAGCGACCCTCACCTTCCAGGCGGCGATCCTGGTGGTCCGCGCCGCAGATATTCAGGAGGCAGCCCGCGCCGCTCTCAATGCGGCTATCCAGAAACAGCAGCAGGGGTATGAGCTGCTTAGCGAGAAGCCGGTCTCGATTGCACAGCTGAAGGGAGCATCCCACAACGGAGGCAGCTCGTTGACGCTGACCTTTACGGCCAGCGGGCTGGTTGGACCTGCCATCAGTGATGAGGAGCTGCAGGGCCAGCTCAGCGGGAAGGCCAAAGATCAGGCGCTCAACGACCTCAATAGTCTGCTTACCGCCCGTCTGGGGAAGCAGGCCGTGGACATCCAGACCACCATCTCCGTCAATCCGGGCTTCTATCCCTGGATGCCGCTGCTACGCGACCATATCCATATCCATCGGAACATCGTAACGGTCTCTTGAGCGTGGCGTAGAAGCGGTAGACGGAGGCAAGAGGAGCGCCGACGGCAGGTAGGCCCGCCCGCCCTGGCTGGCCACTCAGTCCGTCGGCGTTTTTGTTGAGTAAGGCCAGGGGTGGGGGCTGCCAGCGGGGAGCTGGCTGACCCGGCGATCGTCGGACTCGGTCAGGTCGAGAACGGGAGGGGTGCGCAAGCCAACCCTTGCTATTCCTTCCCTGTGGCGTAGACAGTGAAGGGTTCCTTCGTTAGAATGCTATGGATACTACTCTCTTCTATAGTAAGAAGTAGTAATTAAGAAGAAAAGATACCAGGCTCGTCTAACTTTTTATGATGGCTCGCATACTGGCTTTAGACGTGGGAGAGGCTCGTATCGGGGTGGCCATCAGTGATGCCTCGCAGATTCTGGCCTCGCCCTATACGACCCTGGAGGTGGCCGGCAACGAGGCCCGGCTCTGGGAGGCGCTGCGGCGCATCATTGAGGAGAACGAAGTTGAGGCGCTCGTGGTGGGGCTACCAGTCAGCCTTGATGGGCAGATCCATCAGCAGGGAGAGCGCGTGCTAGCCTTTGTCGAGCGCTTGAAGCGCCATATCAAGATCCCGGTTCATCTGTGGGATGAGCGCCTCTCAACGGTGGAGGCGCAGCGTTTGCTCGCAGAGCGGGAGCAGGAGGAGGGAGGGAGGCGTTCCAGGCGTGGTGGTCATCAAGGTGGTCAGGGAAAAAGAGGAAGGAACCGGCAGGGGCTCGATGCTCTGGCAGCGACGCTTATTCTGCAGCAATTCCTGAATCACCGGCACCAAGCTCCAGAGGAAGCGTCACAATGAAAGTACGAGGTCCTCACTCTCCTCGCTCGCGGGGGGCTATTCTCAGCGTCTTTCTCGTCTTTGCCCTGGTCCTGGGTCTCATCTATGTCTCGTGGAACCTGGCCACGGCGGTCTTAGAGCCTGTCAGCCCGCCTGGACAGGGGCATACAGTAACGGTCGTTGTCCAGGAAAATGAGACGGTACAGCAACTAGCGGACGATCTCCAGGCCAAGGGACTGATCCGTAACACGCTGGCCTTTCGCCTCTGGGCCAAGATCAAGGGGCTGGACCAGCATCTGCAGGCCGGCGTCTATCGCAACCTGAACAGCAGCATGAACATGAGCGACATGATCGATGCGCTCATGACAGGACAGCCCGATGAGATTGCCATACGTGTCCCCGAGGGCTGGCGCCTGGAACAGATTGCCGACAAGATTGAGGCAGCGGGCCTACCGCGTTTCAGCAAGCAGGACTTTCTGACCTACACCAAGAATCCGGCCAAGTTCCCCGATCGTAACAAATTTCCTTTTCTCAAGCAGCTCCCCTCGGGGGCGACGATGGAGGGATTGCTCTTCCCGGACACCTACTTTTTCACCCTTGGGGCGACGACCACCGACGTGATCGATCGGCTGCTGGAGGAGTTCCAGGCCAAGGTGCAACAGTACCATCTGGACACGAAGGCGGCGGCCAATCATATGAGCCTTTACCAGATGGTCATCCTGGCCTCGATTGTTGAGCGCGAGGCGGCTTTTGACAGCGATCGCTCATTGATCGCCAGTGTCTACTGGAACCGCATCTATCGCCCTAATGCCGAAACGGCAGGTTTCCTTGATGCTGATCCCACTGTCCAGTATGCGCGCGATTCACAGCCCGGCACAAAGAGCTACTGGGCGGCTCTGGCCTCTTCGGGTAATCAGGTGCTACCTGATAGCCCCTGGAACACGTATACACATAAGGGCTGGCCGCCCACGCCGATCTGCAGCCCGAGCCTGGCCAGCTTGCAGGCTGCGGCGTCGCCGGCCAAGACCGACTACTACTTCTTCCTGAACCGACCTGATAACGGACGGGCCGTCTTTGCCAAGACCAAAGCCGAATTTGATCAGGAGGTTCAGCAGTACCTGAAGTAAAGTAAAGGAAAGAAGCAACGGCGAGAGTAGAGCTGATGAATCTGAATCTCGGACAGGTCGTTTTTCTGGCTCTGTTGCAGGGGATCACCGAGCTTTTCCCCATCAGCAGCCTGGGGCACACCGTCGTCATTCCCGGGCTGCTGGGTTGGGGGGATCTTGTGGACAACGAGCGCTTTCTGCCTTTGATTACAGCGCTCCACCTGGGAACAGCCCTGGCGCTGGTGATCTATTTCTGGCGCGATTGGCTCCAGGTGCTGCGCACCTTGTGGAAAAGCATCAAGGAAGGCCAGGTTCAGCGAGGTACGGAGGAGTGGGTGAGCTGGCTGATCATTATCGGCTCGATTCCGACAGGAATTTTGGGGGTTTTTCTGGAGAAGCCGCTGAAGCAGCTCTTCGCCTCTCCTGTCATCGCTGCCACCTTCCTGGTGGTCAATGGCTCCCTGCTCTTCTTCGGCGAGGCCTTGCGTCGCTATCTCACGGCCCAGGAGGAGCGCCGTCAGGCTCGCAAGGACGTTAAGACGCTGCTGCGCCCTCTGGCTTCGCTCTCCTGGAAAGAGGCTGTACTGGTGGGGCTGGGCCAGTCCCTGGCTTTGATCCCAGGCATCTCGCGCTCCGGCGCTTCGATGGTGGCTGGTCTCGGGGTGCGCCTCAGCCATGAGGACGCGGCGCGCTATTCTTTCCTGCTAGGCACGCCGATCATCTTTGCGGCGGCTGTGCTCGAAATCCCTCAGCTTTTTGGCCTCTCGGGTTCCGTCTTGCTGCTGGTCTTTGCGGGTATGGTGCTCTCTGGGCTGGCGGCTTTCCTCAGTACTAAATTCTTACTGAAGTATTTTGAGACGGGTAACCTCTATCCTTTTGCCGTCTATTGCTGGGTCGCTGGCCTGGTTGGGCTTGTTTTGCTCTTCTTCGTATTGCACACTGCCTCCTGATTAGGTAGAATTGCTTAGAGGCTGCGGGGCCAGAAAGCCGCTGTCGGTGGGAATCTATCCTATCTGCTGCGGTGGCTCCCCCAGCCTGGCAATGGCCCCGTTCTGGAGGAGAAGCGTCCTGTCGTCAGCCCCGGCAGGCTTGTCCCCGCGAACCGAGGTCCCTCTTTTGAACTTTTGAGGAAAAGGTAGGAACACCGCGCATGAAGAACCAGTATCTCTTTTATGCCGCTCTCGCTGTAGGTATTATTCTGCTCATCCTCGGCGTTGTGTTCGAGGTAACTCATCATCCTACACGCGGCCTGGTCGGCCTGATCGTCGGTGCGATCCTGCTGATCATTGGGATCGTCGGTATGGTGATGGGGCGGCCCAAGGCGGCCTAGTTGGGTTGGGTCGGCCTGGCTTGTCGCCTATGTGCTGGCTGTCGTTGTGGCCTTGCCCTGACTGCCTGAACGGGGCAAGGGCGACTTGAGGCGATGATAGGCAGCAGCAGGGAGGGGGGGGACAGGGGTCGGTCGGTCCGGAAAGGATGGGGCTGGTTCTCCGGCTCAGGCTTCCTGTTTCTCCCTGGCTTCTCGCCTGGCCTTTGTGACCAGGCGAGCGCAGAGGTGTCCTGGACGCAGCCAGTGCTGGCTCTCTCCCAAAAAAAGGAGCAAGTAGCCTATTTCTTCCTTGAGGAAAGGTGGAACGATGAAAAACTCTTCTAATCCTGGGGTCTTTATCCTGGCGATCGTGGTAGCGGTCCTGGCGCTGATTGCTGGAGTCTATTATCTGATTCCAGGCATTCCCCATCTGCTCGCCTCGCCGCCGACCGCTGTGCATGTGAAACACGCGGTCCTCTTTTTCGCTATCGCCATCATCTGCGTCATCGGGGCTTTGGTGACCCGTCCGCGGGCGGCCTGAGCGCTGACTGCCTGAGCGCTGACTGCCTGAGCGCTGACTGGTGCAGGGTGGAGCGGAGAAGAAAGATTTCCTCCCTCAGTCTGGAGTTGAAGCAACCAGGAGAAAGGCGGGCAGAGAGAGCAGCCACTCACTGCTCTCTCTGCCCGTTTTAGTGACTTGCCCCAGAGGCGGTGGCAGGCAGTCTTTCTGTGCATCTCCAGGCGGGTTCCTGCTTCCTCTCTGGGCTGGAGCAGCCTAGCTGGAAGACCCGAGCACGCTGCCGACGATCTGGGGGTAACCGCGGAGGAACTCGGCGGCGCTGACCGCTTTGCGCCCTTCCAGCTGCAGACGACTCACCAGGAGCCAGCCTTCCCCGCAGGCGATTGCCAGCAGCTCCTCGTCGGCCAGCGTATAGCGGTGCACTGTCCCAGGAGGCAGGCCCGAAGGAAGGGAGCCATCCACAGTCAGAGCGGTGGCCTGTAGAATCTTGAGCAGCTTGCCCTGCCAGAAGGTGTAGCTAGCGGGCCAGGGGGTATAAGCACGTACCATACGTGCCAGCCAGGCGGCGGGCCGCTGCCAGTTGATCTGGCCGTCCTCCTTGCGGAGCATACGGGTATAGCTGGCCTGGCTCTCGTCCTGGGGTTGAGGCGTGATCTCGCCAGCGATCCAGCGCGGCAGCGTCTCTAGCAGGGCGGTGGCCCCCAGCTCTGCGAGTTTAACGCTCAGCGTCTCCGTGGTATCATCAGGGTCAATCGGCAGACGGCGCTGATGGAGGATGGGACCGGTATCGATGCCGGCATCGAGCAGCATAATGGTCACGCCGGTCTCGCTCTCTCCCTGCAGGATGGCCTCACTGATCGGCGAGACGCCGCGATATTTTGGTAGCAAAGAGGCGTGGATGTTCAAAGTGCCGTAGCGTGGCTGATCAAGCACGGCTTGGGGCAGAATCTGGCCGAAAGCCGTGACGATGTAGAGGTCGGCGCGATAAGCGGCCAGGGCCTCGATCGTTTCAGGGCGCTTGAGTGAACCGGGCTGCCAGACAGATAAGCCATGAGCAAGCGCAACCTGTTTCACCGGCGAGAAGGCCAGATGGTGGCCGCGGCCAACCGGCTTATCGGGGCGCGTGATGACCGTCACAATCTCGTAGCCCTCCGCCAGGACGACCCCAGGTCTGGCTCCGCGGATCAAAGCTTCCAGAGGGGGCACAGCGAACTGGGGCGTGCCCATGTAAATCAGTCGGAGCATAGATCTGCTAAGCCTTCTCCCTTCTACGCGAATTACGTCCCTATAATAGCATTTTCAGGCTATCCGCCCCTTGAGGCGTGCCAATATGGTATACTGCACTCACCACAAGTGAAACATCGAGGTACAACGTTGTATGCAAGGGTGGGAATACAACAACCTGGTCTCGGGGGGCGGGCAGCCAGGTGGGGGAGCGCCGCCGTTATCGGCTGCTCTTCAACCAACGCCTCAGCGTCAGCAGCAGCTCACATTCGGGATCTATTCGACTACACCTCCAGCGACGGAACCTGAGTGCATTCTGCAGCGCGCCGATGAGGTCAATGCGGTGAGGCGCATGCTGAGCAACCCCAATACCAGCGCGGTCTTTCTGACTGGTGAGCCGGGAGTTGGCAAGTCGACGCTGGCTGCACTCGTCTATAAAAGTATTCAGACCCTGGCACAGGTGGCAAAGGAGCCTCCGCTGCGGCCACGCTACTTTGTCTGGCTGAGCATTAGCTCTTTTGCCAATCTGCCGGATGTCATCGCTGCTATCCTGCGTAGCATCAACGTTGACACCTCTACCTTCTTTCTCCTCAAGCCCGAGCAACAAATCGCGGCGCTGGTGCGCGCCTTGCGCCGCCCACAAGAGAGCGCCTTCATTGTCCTGGATCAGTTCGAGCAGCTGCTGGACCCGGAGACGGCTCAGGGACTGGTCGGACGCGGAGCTTTGGCGGCTTTCTTTGAGATGCTCCAGATGGATCTGGGCACCAGCCGCCTTTTGCTGACAAGCTATCTGTCGCCCTATGGGCCCCTCAACGATGATGAGAAGCGGGTGCGTTCGTATCTGGTCTCGCGCGTCAGTATTCCCGAGGGGGTTTCCTTGTTGCTGCAGCGTGGTCTGCAAGGGAGCTATGAAGATCTCTCGTTGGTCTGGCAGCGCTGCGGAGGCCACGTCTTTGCCTTGTTGCTCGTCTGCGCCCTGGTGCAGCTCTCGGGAATTTCTCTGCCCTATCTCTTGCATGCCGCCGAGTATCAGCCGCTCTGGAGCGGCGATGTCACTCTCCAGACCATCGCCGCCCTCTATCGCCAGCTCTCTCCAGTGCAAACCTTGCTCTTGCGGGCCCTGGCGCTCTTCTCTGAGCCAGTCCCGCTGGCGGGAATTGTGACGACAGTCACGGGCCAGTATGCCTCAGCCCATGCCCTGCGCTTTGAACAAGAGTTGCTGCAACTGGTGCAGCTTTCCCTTGTGCAACGCTCCCTCAATGAGGCAGGAGTCACCTGCTACGACTTGCATAGCCTGCTGCGCCAGTATGTGCTCGCTGCCTACCTGGAGGGGAATGATCTCCACCATAGCGAGGCGCTGGAGAAGATGCTGGGCCTGCGTAGCCCTTTGCTGGAAGCCCTGGCGGGCCTGAAACCGGATGCGCCAGAGGCCCGCGAGATCGCCCTGGCGAATAGCCATTTGCAGGTCGCAGCCTACTACCGTCGCCTGGCTTTGGAGCAGTGTCCGCCTCGTGAGCAGCGCACTGGTCTGCAGGACGTTGTACCACTGCTGCATGCTATTCGCCATCTCTGCCTGGGCTGGCGCTGGCAGGAAGCCTGCGATCTGCTCTTCGGCGAAAGCTTGCATGAGAGCCTCATGCGCTGGGGAACGTGGAATACATTGATGAGCATGTATACTGGGATGCTGCCCCCGAGCGGCTTGCTGACACGCCACGATGAGGGCCTGGTCAATAGTCATCTGGGCTTGCTCTATGCTCGCCTGGGTGAGTACGAACAGAGCCGGCTCTGCTATGAGCAGGCCCTGGGCATTCAGCAGGCGCTGGGCGATCAGCACGATGCGGCGGTCACCCTGGTCAACATGGGCGAGCTGTATCGCAGCATGGGGGCCCTGCAGCAGGCCCAAACCTATTTCGAGCAGGCGCTGCTCCTCAATCGCCAACTTGCCGAGCCTGATCCCGAGATCGAGTGCGTGGTGCTCCATAATCTGGGCCTGCTCTGCCAGACGCAGAAGCAGTATCAGCAGGCCCTGAGTTATTATCAACAATCTCTGAAGCTAGCGCTCCGTACGCAAGAGCGCTATGATATTGGGATGATCGTTACCAACATGGGCATGCTGCTCTATGAGCAGGGAAGGCAGGTCGAGGGATTGGCCTTGCTCTTCTTTGCGGTCCAGTGGCGCCAGGCCCTGCAGGACCCGACGGTGAGCACGGTTGAGCTGTTCCTTAGCACCCTGGAACAACGCCTGGGGGCAGAGGCTTTTGCAGGTCTGCGCCAGGCCGCTTTGCTTCAACAAGAACAATTGGTGAGTCAGCTCTTTGCCTGAGTGCCTCTCTCTCCTACTCTAGGAGAGGCTACTTGCTACTGGGGCCGCCTCTCATAGCGCAAGGGACCTTGCAGTGAACCTGGTCGGTCGCTCCTGGCCAAAAAGGTTCTGTTTGCAAACTTGCTGGAACAGTATGCGTTATAGTAAGTGACTACGAATCAGCGACGCTTCCCTATCCAGGACCAGGGTACCGTCCATCAGCGCTGCCGGGTCAGCCAGGCCGAGCTGCTCCGCTGGCGGAGTTGCAAGCTGACTGACGAGGGGGATGCTCACCATCGGGGGCGCTGCATTCTATGGCAGTCCCATGCGAGAGGGTAGGGTGTGTTGGCGCCTGCCCGCCCTGGTGTGTTTGCTTGTTTGGGCAGGTTGCAGCCGCGAGATACCTCGCTTCCTGGCTGGCTAGCGGTTGGCCAGGAGCAACTCCTTTCACGGATGGGTCTATTCTGCCGATGCGGGGTCCAGTCAGCAGTAGGGTAGGTCAAGCTTGAACGCTTGCTTTGGCTGATCAGTCTCTTTGTTCACCGCCAGCTATGCACCTGCCTTCTCCTTGTGAGGTTGTCATGGCTATCCCGCAGGATAGCCATATTTTGCGATGCCGTGGGAAAACGGCTCGCCGAAACGTTGTACGTTGCAGTACGCAAGAGGAGGTAAGGCCCTGGCACGGGGAGAGGGCTACGACTTACAGAGAATGCAGACGGACGAGCCAGCGAGATAGAAACTGCTGCTAGGAAATGGTGAGAATGATGTGGGTGGTGGCAGGGCCGGAGATGCACAAGGCTCCTGTATTGGAGTGAAGTGAAGTGACCTGGAGCAGAATCAGGGCCATGCGCACATGAATATAGCGCGCATGCCAACAAGGCTCTCTGCTAGGAAGTTGTCAGGAAGTGAGTTTGAATGACTGCGAAACGCCAGTTTATCAAGAATCCGGCTCAGATTCTTAATGAGCCTGTTGAGCAGGAGCCTCAGTCGGGTCTGTGGTCGCCGAACGGTGAGCCAAGGGGGGGAGAAGCCGCGGCGCAGGATCAGCAGGTAGGACCGACTGCAACACGGTCAACAGGTTCGGGTCTCTGGCAGAAGAGTCCACAGGGCGGGCCGCCGAGGCTCTCTCTGCCCGGTACTGCCGCGCCTGGGGTTCCTTCGTCTCTCTCGACGCCTGCTGGCCAGTCACCAAACGGAACCGGCGATCTGCCTCTGCCACTTTCTCAACAGGGTCTGCCACCCTTCTCTCTGAATCAGGTTTCATCGCGTCAAACGGATGCCAATGTTCCTCTGAATCGCTTGCCTGATCTATTACAGCAGGGATCGGCTCAGCTGCAGCCGCCGGCAGCCTCTGGAGGGCCGCTCAGCTCGCCGGGCCTGGGTCCCTGGCCTGTCGCGCCCGGCCTCAGTGGGCCAGGCTCCACGCCTGGAATGCCAGGCTATGCTGGTCAGGGCGTTGGTCTGGCGTCGGGTCCGGGAACGGGACCGTTGGCTATGGGCGGGCCGATGACGGCTCCTCCCTCGACACCGTCGGCTACCTATCCTGTGTCGCTGCCGGGCCTGGGTAGTGGTATGCCAGCCGCGGGTGCTACGCCAGGCCTTGACTGGCCGCCCTCGGGCGGCTGGGGAGCGCCACCTCAACAGCTACCTCAGCACGCGGCTCAGCCAGCCAACCCGGCCAGTCCTTCGCTCCCTCGCCCTGTCAGGAAGGGACAGAGACGTCGGCGTCGCTTCCCTCTCTGGGCGCGCATCGTGGCTGCGGTCTGCCTGGTGATCTTCCTGCTCACGGGCGCTGCGGTCGCTTACTACTACTATGCTTTCGCCGGGACCGTCAATAATATCGTGGGGCAGCAAGTGCCACGCCTGCGCGGTGATAGCGGTTCCCATACCTCGCAGAGCAGCAGCAGTGGCTCGATCCTGAGCGGGGGGCGCTTCAACATCCTCTTGCTCGGCAGCGATACCGATGAGAAATTTGCCGGTCACTATATCGCCCAGACAGATATCGTCGTCACCATTGATCCGGCCACTCATAGCGTTGGCATGCTCTCGATCCCTCGTGATTTCTGGCTGCCGATCCCAGGGGTCGGCATGGGCAAACTGGATGAAGCCTATGGCTACGGGGGCGTGGCCCTTTCGCGCGCTACGATCCATGCCGATTTTGGTATCCCGATTGATTACTATGCCTGGGTCGGTCTCGATGGCTTTGTCAAGGTGATCGATACGGTCGGCGGGGTCGATGTCGATGTAATGCATCCCATCACGGACGATACCTATCCTGATGATGTCGGCAATACAACGGGCGATATCCATGCCTACAAGCGCCTCTATATCGCGTCAGGACCGCAGCATCTGACTGGCCTCCAGGCCCTGGAATATGTTCGCTCGCGCCATGCCGACCTGGTGGGCGACTTCGGTCGCTCGGCTCGTCAACAGCAGGTGCTGACGCAGTTGAAGAGCAAGCTGGATAACCCTGAGATTTTCAGTAAGCTGCAGGAGATCGCTCAGGACCTGAATGGATACGTGAAGACGGACCTCTCTCTGACTCAGGTGCTGGAGCTGATGAATTTTGCTCGTTCGATCAACACAGCGAGCGTGCAGCGCGTGACGCTAGGTCCGCCTTATTCTCACGCCGCTACTGTGATGCGCAATGGGCTGCCCGTCGATGTCGAGATCCCCAACTGCGATGCCCTGTTGCCGGTGATCGCGAAGATGTTCGCTCTGGGAGATAAGGCCCAATGCAATATTGGGACAGCAAGCAGTCCCTCGTCGTCGACTGTGGCCCAGGCAACGAGTGCAACAGACACGGGCGCGCTCCCAGCCCGTCAATCCTCCTCCTCGGCTGTGATTGACAGCGCGCAGACTGGCAGTCCGCTGGCGACCGCGGGCCAGATGGCGAATCTCGGCCTGATGAGCCTGCAGGGCAGCAGTAGCGATAACCTCTTAGGTATACGTAGCCTGCTTGAGCTGATGATGGCCGTCGTCTGTGAGTCGCTGGATGCGGCCAGGGTCTAGTCTGCCGGCTGGTAAACCTGGACCAGGCAGGAGGCGAGACCACTGCCTACCTGCCTGCACGCCCGCCCGCCTGTCTCGGCTGCTGATGCCTGCCTCGCGGAAGAGAAAGAGCGGCAGGCAGTGCTCGACAAATCGGCGAGACGAGGCGGGCCGCTGTGACGATTCATAGTGGTGAGAATAGCTATGCCCGGGTGGTGGAGCGAAGGGATGCAAGGGCCAGTCGTTCGCTGCCGGTTGCACAAGATCACAGACTGCGCCTGCCTGTGGCCTGCCTCTACCCTCGGGCATCATCTCGACCTCAGAACAAGTGAGCGAGCGAGTGAGTGAGCGAGCGCACGCACGAACGAGCGGTTCAGAGAAGAGAAGAAGAGCGATGAAGAAGCAGAGCATCTCGTGGCGCCTGGGCATCTTGCTATCATGCCTGGTGGTTCTGCTACAGGGCTGTCTCTGGTTTGGGGGCGGCAACAGCGAGTTCAAGCAGACCACGGTCGGGAGCCGTCAGGTGGGGGTCAATCAGAACCCGAATCTCTTCAAAGGGAAGATTTACTTCACCATCGATCACAACTTGTGGGTACTGGATGGCCTGACCAATAGCTTGAAGCAGCTCACCAAAGGTCAGACTGTGAGCGACCCGGCGGTCTCGCCCGATGGCAAATGGATTGCCTTCACAGTGCGCTTCAAGAACTATTCCAACATCGAGTACATGTCGGTCAACGGCGGTTCCTGGCATATGCTGCTCAATGGCAATGGTCATTATTACTTTGTGCCCGGTCTGGATGTTCCCAAGGACGATTTCAAGTGGAATGCCCAGCCGCGCTGGGCACCCGACAGCAAGCACCTGCTCTTTCTGAGTGATTTCCAGAAGGAAGACTGGTATCAGTACACGCACTACGATGCGCCGGTGCTCGACCTGCAGATCTACGAGATGTCGATCGATGAGCCTAACAACTACAATGCGGTTCAGGATGTAGCTTACGCCTATGTTGGTGATGGCGGTAACAGCGATCCTAGTTTTCGCCCTGGCCATTCCGATCAGATTATCTATACCCACTATGCCTACGACAACACACGCACGCAGCAGGTGATTCAGCTCTTCATGGAGGACCCAAACGAGATCTCTCGCAAGCCTCATGGCACCTACTATCCTGGACTGCCGGGCTTTGATCCGGGGATTGCGATCACGCCGCCTGATGTGCAGTGTATACAGCCAGCCTTCTCGCCCGATGGCAACACCATTGCCTACATCCGGCGTGACAAGGACGGGCAGATGGGTCTCTATGTCATGCCCACTCCAGAGGGTATCACCACGAACCCGAACGATCCCGCCGTTGAAAAGAAGGCGCTCTTGCCTTACCAGCAGTCAAAGCTGCTCGTCAAGGGCCAGTTTGTCAGCCAGCCTGTTTGGTCTCCTGATGGGAAAGCGATTGCCTACTTTCTCTACTCCAATGAGGAGTTTAATATCTGGCTCCTCAAGCTCAATTACGATCAGAAGACCAAGACCTACAGTCCCGCTGGCAGCCCGATCCAGCTCACCAGCGGTGGAGTCGATGGCGATTCTCACCCATTCTGGACGGCATGAGTGTTTTGATGATATACTTACCCTACGCACTATACTGGGAACAAATAGTGATCCGTTGATATCACCTTGCCGGGGGATCTGAGGTAGAGCCTTGAGTCAGCTGGAAGGCACACTCATCGCGGGACGCTACGAGATTCGCGAGCACATTGCTACCGGTGGCATGGCCAGCGTCTTTAAGACCTGGGACCATCGCGTGGAGCGCATTGTGGCCATCAAGGTGCTGCGCTCTCTCGATAAGAATGATCTGCGCGCTGTGGAGCGCTTTCGCCGGGAGGCGCGCGCGGCGGCGGCCCTGGCCCACCCCAATGCGGTCACCATCTACGATTTTGTGGAGGAGGGCGGGCAGTATTTCCTGGTGATGGAGTATATTCAAGGCCCGACGCTGAAGCAGCTGATCACTCAGCGCCGCCGCCTGCAGGTGCGCGAAGCCTTTGAAATCGCCTGCCAGGTCTGCTCGGTGCTGCAGGTAGCCCACGCGCGCGGCTTTATCCACCGCGATATTAAACCTCAGAATATTATGTTGACCTGGAATGGAATCACGCCGCTGACCAACGATTTGAGCAGCGGCCTGTGGGTCAAGCTGACCGATTTCGGGATCGTGCGCGTGGCCGAGGACGCCGGATTGACCAATAGTGGCATTGTGCTCGGAACGGCTGATTATCTCTCGCCAGAGCAGGCGCGTGGTGAGACGCTGACAGCCTCCTCCGACCTGTATTCGCTCGGCGTGGTGCTTTTTGAGATGCTGGCTGGACGCCCGCCGTTTGTGGGGCCGACCGCGGTCTCGATCGCTATGCAGCATGCCTCTACCAATCCCCCGTCCCTGCGTCAGTTTAACCCCGCCTTGCCGATCAGTGTCGAGCGGGTGGTGATGCGCGCACTGGAAAAGGAGCCGGAGGAGCGTTTCCATTCGGCCATCGAGCTGCAGCAGGCCTTACGGGCTTGCTTGCGTGAGCTGATGCAGCAGGGGCATCCCGCGGTGGCCTCTCCCTGGCAGGGCCTGGCCTCCCCCGCCGGAGGCGGAGGCCCGCTCTTCCCACCGCCGCCGCAACGCCAGTATCCCTGAAGAGGATTGGCCCCATCGGTATCATACTCTTAGAAGAGAACCTGGATGAGAAGGAGGGGCGCTCTCCTAAGCGCCCGCGGTTAGAATTGCTATATGGAGCGAACAAAGGTTAGTACCGCTAGCGCACCTGCCGCCATCGGACCGTATAGCCAGGCGATCCGCTGCGGCCAGTTTATCTATACCTCTGGGCAGATTCCGCTTGATCCTGCCAGTGGCGAGCTGGTGGGCGACGATGTGGCAACCCAGACCCATCGCGTCTTACAGAATCTACAAGCCGTGCTGCAGGCTGCCGGCAGCTCTCTCTCGCGAGTGGTCAAGACGACCGTCTTTCTGGCCCGCATGAGCGACTTTCAGGCAATGAATGCGGTCTACGCTACTTATTTCCCAGAACCGGCACCGGCGCGCTCGACGGTAGCCGTGGCTGAACTCCCGCGCCAGGCTCTGGTCGAGATCGAGTGTGTGGCGCTCGCTGAGGACCAGGCGGGAGAGTGATCCGCGTGAATCCAGCCACTCTCTGGCACAGGGCGCTCCAGCGCCTGGAGCTGTTGCCTGTCGATGTTGTGGCCAGGGTCTGGCTGCGCACTGCCCGGCTCATGCCCGTTGCTCCCACTCGCGAGTCACCTGCCACGGCAGGAGAGAGGGAAACGCTCTCTTTCTGGCTTCTGGTTCCCGATGCTCTGGCCTCTGCTTTGATTCAGCAGCAGTGTCAACCTGCGATCGAGCAGGCCCTTGCCGAGTTAGTTCAGCAGCCGGTGACACTCAGGGTGGTGACGGCGAGTGGGGCGGCGAGTGACGCTCCCCGGGAGGCTCACGCCGATGAGGAGATGGAGATGGCCGCTATGGAGGACCGCCAGAGATCAACGGAGACGTTTGTCGCTCGACCGAGTAGAAATGACTCTCCTCCTCCTTCTCCCTACTACGATTACGATCTGCCCAGTAAACCACCTGGGCAGGCGCTGCGTGACTCCGCCCTGGCCGAGCCGCTGGCTGGCGGAGCACCTGCCTGGGAGCAGGAGAGCGCGGGAGCAATGCCCAATCGGCTGAATCCTCGCTATACCTTCGATGCCTTCATTGTGGGCAATAGCAACCGCCTGGCTCACGCCGCTTCCTACGCTGTGGCAGAGGCCCCCGGCGAGGCCTATAATCCGCTCTTCCTGTATGGGGGGGTCGGCCTGGGAAAAACCCATCTGCTGCATGCTATTGGTCATAAGGGGGCACAGGCCGGCTTGACGGTACTCTATGTCTCGTCTGAGCAATTTACTAACGAGATCATTAATGCGATTCGTTATCGCACCACCGAGGAGTTTCGCGCGAAGTATCGCTCCGTCGATATCCTGCTGGTCGATGACATCCAGTTTATCGCTGGCAAAGAGTCGACTGAGGAGGAGTTTTTCCATACCTTTAACAGTCTCTACGAGATGAGCAAGCAGATCGTCATCTGCAGCGATCGCCCCCCCAAGGCTATTGTGAGCCTGGAGGAGCGACTGCGCTCACGCTTCGAATGGGGACTGATCGCCGATATTCAGCCTCCTGATCTGGAAACGCGCATGGCGATTCTGCGTGTCAAAGCGGATATGCTGCACTATCCAGTGCCCGATGAGGTCATTGCCTATATCGCCAGTCGTGTCCAGACCAACATCCGTGAGCTGGAGGGCTGCCTCAATCGCTTGATGGCCTACCAGCAGCTGCATCGCACCGAGCTGACGCTCGATGTGGCGCGGGCGGCCATGTCATCGCTGGGCAATGGGCCGCGCGAGGTGCAGCTGAGTGGTCGACAAATTGCTCAGGCGGTGGCCGATTACTTCCGCATTCCTCTGGAGGCCATGTGTGGCAAGCAGCGCGATAAGCAGATTGTGATCCCGCGCCAGATTGCCATGTATCTGATTCGTCAGGAAACCCAGCTCTCGCTGCTGGAAATCGGCCAGCTCTTCGGTGGGCGCGACCATAGCACGGTGCTGCATGCCTGCGAGAAGATCGAACGGGCTATGCAGCTTGATCCCGGGCTGCGCCGCGATGTGGTCGCCATCCGCGAGCTGTTGCTGCCGCGCTGAACCAACTCGCTGGCCAACGGCCTGTTGTTCTGCCGGGAATCCTTGCTTGTGCTTTGCCGAACGTTACGGAAAGAAGATCTATGCTGCCTTATACGACCTACCTGATCGATCTGGACGGCGTGGTTTACCGTGGGAACGAGCTGCTGCCAGGCGCACGCGAGTTCGTGCAGTGGCTGGAGGCCAACGGTAAAAAGTATATCTTTTTGACGAATAACTCGTTCGCTACGGGTTCACAGATTCTGGCGAAGTTGGAGCGCCTGGGTATCCCGGCCAGCCCCGAGCATTTGATGAGCGCAGGCCAGGCCGCTATGCAGAATATCGCCCGCCGCTTGCCTGGGGCGCGCGTCTACATTGTGGGAGAGCAGCCGCTCGTCGAGCTGGCACAGGAGTATGGCCTGACAGTGGTAGAGGTCGATGCGGAGGAGGCTGATGTGGTGCTGGTCGGTCTGGATCGCTTTTTCGATTATAGCAAGCTGACCTGCGCGGTGCGCATCGTGCTGGCCGGGGCCCTCTTTATTACGATCAATCGCGACCCGTTGCTGCCCATCGCCGGCGGCGGCTTCCTGCCGGGCTGCGGGACGCTGGCGGCGGCCATCGAGGCCGGTACTGGTGTGACGCCGGAGGTGGTGGGCAAACCGGAGCCAATGCTCTTGGTGGAGGCTATGGAGCGCCTGGACAGTAAGCCGGAAGAGACCGTCATGATTGGCGATGGCCTGGATGTGGATATTCTGGCCGGTCAGGCCGCCGGGACACATACGATCCTGGTGCTCTCGGGCCGCAATAGCCGCGCCGATATCGAGGTCTCTCCAATCAAGCCCGAGCACGTCTATGAAGACCTGGCCGATCTGCTGCGCCAGCTGCAGCAGGTCAAATCATGACGGTTCACGCTCTTCTTCTGTTGACGATGGTCTGTGTGCAGGATTCTCTACGAACGAAGTGGAGATCCTGCTCTTCTTTTGGAGGGGAATAGCTTCAGCTCACACGCTGTGCTATAATGGTGGCATTCCGACAATTCTGCCCTGCTGAGAAAGGTCATGCCTGTCCCCAATTTTCAAGAGTTTCTCTGGCCTTTGCTGGAGCTGGCTGGCGATGGCCAGGAGCATACCCTGACCGAAGCGGCTGAGCTTGTGGCCCGGCGCTTCGCTCTCAGTGAGACCGAACGCAATGAGCCGCTTCCCAGCGGGAAACAGGCCAAGTTCTGGAACCGTCTTTCGTGGGCCCGTACGTATCTGCAAAAAGCGCAGTTGCTCGCGAGCACAGGCCGCGGGCGCTTCCGCATTACCGAGCGTGGTAGGAGGGTGTTGATAGAGCGACCATCGACGCTGGATGTGGCCTACCTGAAGCGCTTCCCCGAGTTCCTGCAGTTCCTGGCTTCCTCGTCCCATAATGGGCAGTCGCCAGTTGCCGCCCAGGAGGCGCTCGATCGCTCCGGCCAGACTCCCCAGGAGCTGTTAGAGACGACCTATCAGACGCTCAAGCGCGAACTCGCTCAGGAGCTGCTCGAGCGCGTCAGGAAGAGTACCCCAGGCTTCTTCGAACGGTTGGTTTTGGATTTATTGCTGGCAATGGGCTATGGTGGCTCGCGCAAAGAGGCGGCCCAGGCGCTGGGTGGTACCGGCGATGGCGGAGTCGATGGCGTGATTTATGAGGACCGCCTGGGTCTCGATCGCATTTACGTGCAAGCCAAACGCTGGCAAGGGGCAGTTGGCAGCCCCGAAGTGCAAGCATTTGCAGGGGCTTTGATGGGCAAGAAAGCCCGTAAAGGGATCTTTATGACGACTGGCACTTTCTCCACCGGCGCCCAAAACTATGCTCGTAGCGTTGATAATCTGAGTATTGTCTTAATCGATGGCGAGCAGATGGCCCAATTAATGATCGATCACGGAGTGGGTGTAACTGAAGAAACGCGCTACATCTTGAAAAAGATCGATAGCGACTATTTCGAAGAGTAACTTGTTGAGATGCCGTGCTCGACCCAGAGAGTGGCAGCGCTGAGACGCAATTACCATCTCAGCTTTCAGGGGAACCGGCCAGAGACGCGCTATGGCTGGCTCAAGCTCACTCCTGCTCACTCGGTGACGCTGATCAAGGAGCTGCTGGCCGGGCTCCCGCCAGGCGATTCGCTGGTGCTCGATCCATTCTGCGGCACCGGCACGACAGCCCTGGCCTGCGCTGAGGAAGGGATTCCGTGCGAGACCACCGACATCAATCCCTTCCTGGTCTGGCTGGCCCAGACAAAAACCTACCCCTTCAGTCGCGCCGAAATTGAGCTGTTCATGACAGCTGCGAGCGATATCGCAGCAGAGCTGTCTCGGCCAGGGGAGGCCAGTTCCGCCTGGAGGCCGCCTCTGCATCAGATCGAAAAATGGTGGGATGTGCCCTATCTGGAAGTACTGGCTCGACTGTTCGAAGCCATTCAGAGCCGTTCAAAGGTCCTACCCAAAGCCAGCCTCAATCTCCTCCACCTGGCCTTTTGCCGCACCCTCATGGCCCACTCACAGGCTGGCCCTGGCCATCAGTCCCTCTCTTTTCGACCGGCTCCAACAAGCTACTATGCTGCTTCCCTCTTTGAAGACACCCCCTGTGCAGAGGTGCTTGCAACCTGGCTGCAAGCGACGCAGTCTCTCGCGGCAGCAGCATACTCGCCCATCAAGGTCATTCCGCGCTGTATGCTCGGCGATGCCCGCGCCTTACGTTCTTCTCTGGGGCCAGAACGCTACACGTTGGTGCTGACCTCTCCTCCCTATCCCAACCGTATCAGTTATATCCGTGAGCTGCGCCCCTACATGTATTGGCTGGGTTATCTCAAGAACGGGCGCGAGGCCGGAGAGCTGGACTGGTTAGCTATTGGAGGTACCTGGGGCTCCGCGACCAGTCAGCTCAGCCGCTGGGAACCACCACCTTCGCTGACGATTCCTTTTGATGATCTCCCCGCCCTTCTCACAAGGATTGCTGATAAGAGTCAGATTCTGTCTAAGTACGTCCATAAATATTTCTGCGATATGTATCTACATTTTCAGGAGATCAAACAGGTTTTGCGCAGCTCTGGAAAAATTTACTATATTATAGGCAATGCAAAATTTTACGATGTAATGATCCCTGTGGAGGCTATCTTTGCTGCGATGCTGGAAGCGCAAGGCTTCTGCGAGATAGAGATTACCACCCTGCGCAAGCGTTCCTCGAAAAAGGAGCTCTTCGAGTACGTCATCTCCGCCCGCAAGCCGTAAGCCGGGAGCAGGAGAGGAGGAAGAATGGAGAGGCACGATGGCCCTACCTTCGGCAAGCAGGGCCATCATGTGCTTCTCATGTGGATGGTCTGGCCGCGGCCCTTGCTCAAGAGTCTTTCAGTCCCAGGTGCCGAGGCGCACGTAGCCCTTCAGCAGTGCGCGGGCGATAATATAGTGCTGAATCTCGTCCGTCCCCTCATAGATGCGCGTCACGCGCACATCGCGATACCAACGCTCGATGGGCAACTCCCTGGTATAGCCCATGCCACCGTGAATCTGGAGGGCGCGGTCGACCACGCGATTAACCATATTGGAGCCGTAGAGCTTGGCGATGCTGGCCTCGTAGCGGTTATCCTGTTTCTGATCGGCCTTCCAGGCCGCGTGCAGTGTCAGCCACTTCGTGGCCTGGATCTCCACCGCCGAATCGGCCAGCATCCACTGGATAGCCTGGCGTTCAGCGATTGGCTTACCAAAGGTGACGCGCTGGCGGGCATAATCGATGGCCATCTGCAACAGGCGCTCAGCGGTTCCGACGGCGCGAGCGGCGATCAGCCAGCGCCCCTGACCGATCCATTGCATGCCCAACGAGAAGCCCTGGCCGACCTCGCCCAGCACATGATCCTCGGGCACGCGCACGTTATCGAAAAACAGCTCGGCTGGCGACCAGCCGCCCATAGTAGGGATGGGGCGCGAAGTCCAGCCCAGCGCACGGTCCACCAGGAAGCAGGTCACGCCGCCTTTCTGGGGAGGCTTCTCGCGGTCGGTGACGGCGAAAACCATAGCGAAGTCGGCCTCATTGCCGTTGGTGATAAAGACCTTCTGGCCGTTGATCACCCAGTGGTTGCCATCTTTGACGGCGCTCGTGCGGATCGCCGAAGGATCAGAGCCGGCTCCCGGCTCTGTGAGAGCGAAGCATGAGATGCGTTTCCCCTCGATCACTGGGATCACGTATTCTTGCTTCTGCTTCTCGTTGCTATAGTGCAAAAGAATGTTATCGACGCTGCCGCCGAAGCTGAAAGGCACAATGGTGCGTCCCAGCTCCATCTGGATGAGGGCGGTCATCACCGATCCCAGGTTAGCGCCGCCGTACTCCTCCGGCGTGTTGATACCCCAGAAACCCAGCTCCTTAGCCTTGCGCTGCAAAGCCCGGTAACGCTCCGGCTCAATCCCCGTTGGGTAGCGCCCTTCATTGCGCAGGACCTCTTGCTCCAGCGGCATCAGTTCACGCTCAACAAACTGGCGCACGGTCTGCTGAATCAGCTTTTGCTCCTCTGTCAGGGAGAAATCCACGCTGGCCTCCTTGTCGCGCACTAAGGGGACACTTCATCTCAGGTCACCCTGGCAAAGATTATAGCACGCAGTTCAGGAGACGGGAGGGGTAGGGACGCGGTCCGCGCAAACGGGTTCATTTCATCTTTTCCGACTGGCTGCCACTGGCGCTGGCATTGAGGGATGGCAGGGGAGCCTACCTGAATAGCAGGCGCGGGGCGTCCAGGCTCATGAAGACAAGAAAGGAGTGGCTTTATGCGTGCGATTCGTGATTGCGCTGATCATCCCTTGCACTGGCGCGAGGGAACCCTCCGCAGCCATCGGCTGCTGGCGGGAGAAGAGACGCTGGCGCTCATCAGCTTTCAGCGGCTCGCAGGCACCACGGCCCTGGCTGAGGTGGCCGAGGGACGCTTCTGCTTTGAGCGTCGCGGCCTCTGGCTTCCTCAAGTAGCCATTCGTCAGGGCGATGAACACGGCGAAGAGCTGGCCGTCTTCGAACCTCAGCTGTGGAGCCGCGACGGCATCCTCATCGGCTTGCATGGTCCCCTCTATCGCTGGAGCCGTGTTCATGAACGAGGCGCTGAGGAAGGCGCCGTACCCTGCCCCTGTTGGGAGTGGCAGGACCTCACCGAACGTCCCCTGCTGCATTTCAACCAGCTCATTTGCCTGCCGCACACGCGCATGAGCGGGATGCTGACTATCGAGCCGGTAGCCGCTGGGCTGAGCCTGCTGCCCTTGCTGGCAACACTCGGCTGGTACCTGCTGGTGCTCTACGAGCATAGCGCTACCAGACCGCTGCCCGAGATTCACACACCGTGGCCTCGCCGCTGATGCCGTTAGCAAGCGGGGCTGCCCTGTGTTTGATCCTACGCCCTCCGGCCCGGCTTGCTCCCTCGTGGGGGAGGAAGGGTCAGCACAGCATAGGGCTGCAGGCCGTCCCGCCTGGCTGCAGCCGGAATAGTCAGACGAAGGCGGAGCCGTCGTCAGGCGCGTTGAGCAACGGCGCAGGCCCATTATGATATACTGGCTGTAGTGTAAGGAATCAGCGAAAGGAATCAGCGCAGATCAATCAGTGGCTCCCCAAAGCTAGCCAGGGAAATTGGAAAGGAAAGTCGCTTCTCTATGGATAGTCAACACGATCTGCAGTTGCCACCGGACTTTTTCTATCATCGCCTGCCCAATGGCTTAGAGATTATCGGGCAGTATATGCCCAGCCTGCGGTCAGTGACCTTTGGCTTTCAGCTCGATGCCGCGGTGATCCACGAGCCAGAGGATAAGAGCGGACTGGCCCACCTGTTCGAGTATATGCTATTTCAGGGAACGAAAGAGAAGGATGCTCGCACGCTGAATGAGGCCTTCGAATCGCTGGGAGCGCGCAAGGGAACGAGCACGACGCTGGAGACAACGCAGGTCTGGGCCCAGATTGTCAATACCAAGCTGGATGCCACCCTGGATCTCTTCCACGAAGTGCTGCTGATGCCGACCTTCCCCCGCGACGAGTTAGAGCAGATGCGCAGTATTATCCTGCAAGAGATTCGGCGTCGCGACGACGAGCCGATGAGCCGTATCTTTGATCTGGCCCGCTCACACTTCTACGCCGGCAGCGCCCTCGGACGCCTCATCTACGGAACAGCGGAGAGCGTGCGCGCCCTCCAGCAGGAGGACCTGCTCGCCTTCTGGCAGGAGCGCTACCGTCCGAATAATGCCCTGCTCTCGATTGCCGGCAACTTCGACTGGGAGCACGTGGTGACCAAGGTCGAGCAGCTCTTTAGCGACTGGCAGGGGGCGGCCAGCCCCTCGCCAGAACAACATCCGCGCCCCTCGAACACCGTTGTCCTGGAACATCAGGAAGGCAAACAGGAGCACTTGGGGCTGATGGTGCCCTTCCCGAATTATACCCATCCCGACTACTACGCGGCCCAGATCATCGGTGAGGCCCTCGGCGGCAATATGGCCTCGCGCCTCTTTGTCGAAGTACGCGAAAAACGCGGCCTGGTCTACAGCGTCTCGGCGGGCCTGAGCAGCAACAAGGCCATTGGGTCGCTGCGCGTCTACGCCGGTACCACCCCCGAGCAGGGACACGAGTGCCTGGCGGTCATCCTCAATGAACTGCGACGCCTGCGCGAGGAAGGTCTGACCGAGGACGAGCTGGAGCGCGCCCGCGTGCAGCTCAAGAGCGAGCACATTATGCGCAGCGAAGGATCGGGCGCGCGCATGAGCGCTAACGCCCGCTCGTGGTGGTATGAGCGCCGCCTGCGTACACCCCACGAAGTCAAGGAGGCCATCGACGCCGTGACCGCCGAGCAGGTCATGCATGTACTGCAGGAATTCTCGCCATTAGAGCCGCTGACGGTGGCCGCCATCGGACCACTGAGCCGCGCAGAGCTGATCGGTGACCTGCTGCCGTTTGCCTGAGCTGTGGTCAACGATGTGGCGGCGCCACCGCCGTCTTGACTTTCGTTGTCTCTCAGCGTACAATTTGATATGTCCATATGGATATATGGCTGGAAGCAAACCCTGGCTACCCTTGGGGAAGAGCCAGCCGCGACCTTGCCAATTGCGGGCCTGACTGCTTGCTCGTGCGGCCAGCGAGCCGTGTGAGCAAGCAGGCTCTGGCAGCGAAGGGCGCGAGGGCCTGATGAGGGAGGAGGTGTGCGTGGGTTTCGCGGGCAGAAGGTGAGGCGCAGCGAGGGGGCCGGGAGTGGTTTCGTTCCAAGAGCAAGGAGCAACAGCTATGGTCGCACCAGCCTTGCAGAGCGAAGAAGCTCTTTTGAATCGCATCCGCAGGCAGCAGCTCATCGAAGCGGTGGAGCACATGAGTCCGCTCTATCTTGAAGGGATCAAGCGCATCCTGACGGTCTCCGCCGATACCGAGCTGATCAGTGCCCCCGCCTATTATCATGCTGCCGTCCATGCCCCCACCTTGAACGCCTTTGGCTCAGCCGTGTCCATTATCCAGGACGAGCTAGGGCACGCGCACATTGCCTATCGCCTGCTGCGCGACCTCGGTGTTGACACCGAGCAGCTCATTTTTGAGCGTGATCCGCGCCAGTTCAAGTACCCCTATGCCTTTGATGTGCCGCTGGATAACTGGGTAGAGCTAATTGTCGCCAACGCCTTTTATGATCGTGCCGGCTATGTCCTGCTCAGCGACGTCTATCACAGCACCACCTTCGGACCGTGGAAGCGGGCCCTGGTGAAAGTAGACAAAGAGGAGACCTTTCATCTGCGTCATGGCGAGCAGTGGATGCGGCGTCTCAACGCCACGCCGGACGGTCACGAGCAACTGCAGAAGGCCGTCGACTGGATGTTCCTGCTGACCGTCGAGTGGTTTGGCTTGCCTGATGACCTGAAGAAGCACAGCGAGCAGCTGGAGTATGGTTTCAAAGGGCACACCAACGACGAGCTGCGCCAGATCTGGATGTCGACGGCGGTCCCGCTCTGTGAAGAGCTACAGCTGAAGGTGCCTGCGCACTACGACCCGGAGCAGCAGAAATATGTTCTGGACTGCCCCTTCCCGGCGCAGTTCGACGCCAAAGCCAAGCGCTGGCTGTTGGAGGAAGGCCCGTGCAGCTGGGACGACGTACTCAAGCGCTGGAAGGCGCGTGGTCCGGCTAACGAGGAGTTTGTCGCTCTGATTCAGCGCGGCAAGCGCGAGATGCTGCGTCTTTTGGAGCAGGAGTAAGAGCCATGACGGCGGTCTATCCATCGCTGCGTACGCATCCTGCCGATGATCCCAGCTGTCCGGCGCTCTGGGATGCTCTGCGCGAGGTGACCGATCCCGAGATCCCGATTAGCGTCGTCGACATGGGGCTGATCGTCGACTTGAAGCAGCGCGACGGTGTGGTCAACGTGAAGCTGACCTTCACGGCTCTGGGCTGTCCCGCGATGGACTTCATTATGGATGATATTCGGGAGCGTCTCCTGCGTGAGCCGGGGGTGCGCGCCGTGCGCATCGAAGTGGTCTGGGACCCGGTGTGGAGCAAGGAGCGACTGAGCGAGGAAGGCATCGAGCTGATGCGTACCTGGGGGATCTCGGCATGAAGAGCATGAGCAGCGATCTACAAGCCCCACCTGGTGCTGGAGCGGAGGCCGGTCTCGGCCCGGACCGGCCCCGACGGGAAGCCCTCAATGAGCGGCGCGTGTGGCATGTCTATGCGCGGCGCAAGTACGATGAGCCGCTCCACGAGATTGGCAATGTGGTGGCCGACGATGTGGAGCTGGCTCGGGTCTATGCGCGCAGCATCTACGACGAGTTCAGCTGGATCGAGATGGTGCTGGTGCCGCGCGATTGCATTGTGACCGTGATTGCTCCCTGACTCGCCTGGACTGTCTGGATGACTGAGATGTGGCCTCCTCGCCCCTGTTCGACAGGCTACTGTACTGTCACTCTGGGCAGGTGGGCCCTGGCCTGGGTAACTCTGAAAGGGGCAGGGAGGAGTGGCTAGCCGCAGCAGCATGCTGCCTGAGACGGCTGTGGCTTCTTTCCTCCTCTGCTTGCTGCAAGGTAAAGTGAGCGTGGTGCTATGACAGGTACTGCTGCTGCACGCATCGATAACGCGGCGCTCTTCGCGGTCCTGGCCTCGCTGGCGGACAATAAGCAGGCGATGGGACGGCGCTATGCCTACTGGGCAAATGGGGCGCCCGCCCTGGAAGCGGCGGTAGCCGCCGCCGCCATGACTCAGGATGAGATCGGCCACGCGCGCACGCTCTATCCGTTGCTGGAAGATTTCGCTCAGGCGGCCACTGACCCGCGCCAGGTGGCCCCGGAAACGCGAACGCTGCGCTACCATCTGGCCTTTCTCGATCGCGAGTTCGCCGGTTGGTCCGATTTTGTAGCCACGAATTTCCTGCTCGATGGAGCGCTGACGACCTTTTTCGAGGCCGCGCAGCACTCGGCCTATGAGCCGTTACGACAGCGTGCCCGCAAAATTGTTCAGGAAGAGCAGGTCCATCGCGCACATGCCGAGGGGTGGGTGCGACGCCTGGCCAGGGCCGGCGGGGCGGTGCGTCAGGCGTTACTCTCCTCGCTGCAACGGCTGTGGGAGGAAACGCTCTGCTGGTTCGGTCCCGATGATGACCCAGTAATGGGCCAGCTCTACCGTGATGGCTTCATTGATGCCCCGCCAGCGGAGCTGCGCAGTCGCTACCTCCAGCGGGTGATGCCACTACTGGAGGGCCTCGCCATCGAGATGCCCGCCCGCTTCGATCCCGAGAGCAAGCGCTGGCTGCCGGAGCAGGCTCTCCCCTGGGAGCGCTGGGAGGCCGACAGCCGCCGCCTGCGTCCCGCCAGCCAGCAGGCGCCAGAGCAGGCACTGGGAGGGGAGGGTCAGCCATGAGCGAGGAGCGCGCTTCTGCGTGGGCCAAAGCTGAGGAGCACTCGCCCTCGACGGGGCGAGCACGCTGTCCTTTCTGCGGCTCGACGGAGACCGAGCTGTTCTCTCTCTTCGGCCAGCAGCTATTGACAGCGCAATATTACTGTAACAGGTGTCATACACCATTTGAGTACATCAAAGACGACGATGTCCTTGAAGACGCGAAGGCGAAGCTGATTTCGCCTGAAGAGTAGAAAGGAAGAACAGCGATGACGACGACGACAGAGCGCGAGCGGACGCTGGTCAACTATAGTGTGAGCGATGGGGTTGCCATCATCGAACTGACGAATCCGCCAGCCAATACCTACAGCTATGAGATGATGCGCCAGCTTGATGAGGCGATCCTGCAGGCGCGCTTTGATGAGAACGTGCACGTGCTGGTCTTGCGCGGCGCGGGCGAGCGCTTCTTCTGCGCTGGCGCGGATATCAGCATGCTCAATTCGGTCTCGCCGACCTATAAATACTATTTCTGCCTCCATGCCAATGAAACCCTGCTGCGGCTGGAGCAGACTCCCAAGCTGGTGATTGCGGCCCTCAACGGCCACACCGTCGGCGGTGGCCTGGAGATCGCTCTGGCCTGCGATATTCGCATTGCGCGGCGCAATGCGGGCAAGATCGGCCTGCCAGAGGTCTCGCTCGGCGTCCTGCCCGGGACCGGCGGGACCCAGCGCCTGGCGCGGGCCTTGCCGAAGAACAAGGCCATCGAGCTGATGAGCGAGGGCAAGCTGATCAGCTTTGAGGAAGCTCAGGAGCTTGGCCTGGTCAATTATATCTATGAGCCTGAAAGCTACTGGGAGCAGATCATGGCCTATGCCAGGCGCTTCTGTCCACCTAACAGCGCCTCGCGCACCGTCGGTCGCATCAAGCGAGCTGTGCAGTCGGGCGCGGAGGTAGCGCTGGCCGAGGGCCTGGCTCTAGAGCGAGAGCTGCAGCAGCTCTGTTTCCAGAGCGAGGATGCGAAGGAGGGGCTGGCCGCCTACATTGAGAAGCGCCAGGAGAAGCATTTCACGGGGCGCTGAGCAGGTCGGCTTGCCAACCAATCGCCAGAGCAGACAACTGTTCACTCTCAACGACGTAGCTCAGCGATGTCATCGGATCTATCCATTCCATGTCTGGGAAGGGCACGACAGCAGCAGCGCGGCCTCGGCCTGCATGCCCGCTTGCTCTGCTGCGGAGGTCGTGCTCTTCCTGGCTCTCCTGCTTTACGTCTTCGCTTCTGAGATGCTACAATATTCCTCAACTCCGGCTCAGCGTCTTCTTTTTCAGCAGGATGCAAGCAAGGAAAGGCTATGGCGGAGATCCATCTGCGCGAGCGCGATGGCGTGCTCTGGCTCATTCTCGATCGCCCTCCGCTCAATATTTTGACGATTGCCACACTCGATGAGATCACACGTGCGCTGCGGAGTGCTGTGCAGAAGCCACCGCGCCTGCTGGTGATCACCGGGGCAGGTGAGCGGGCATTTAGTGCAGGAGTAGACATACGTGATCATCTCGACGGGCGTGAGCGAGAGATGTTGCGCGCTGTCTATGACAATTGTGCGGCTTTTGAGCAGCTACGGAGCCGGGGCATTCCGACGGTAGCCCTGGTCAAAGGCTATGCCCTTGGCGGCGGTTGCGAGCTGGCGGCCCTCTGCGATACAGTGATTGCGCGCGAAGACGCAGTCTTTGGCTTACCCGAAGTGACCCTGGGAGTCTTTCCGCCGGTGGCTGCCGCTTACTTTCCCTCCCTGATCGGCTATCAGGCCGCTATGCGTCTCATCTTGACTGGCGAAACCCTGAAGGCAAGAGAAGCTTTCCGCCTTGGTCTGGTGCATCAGGTATTACCAGCGCGGCGCTTCCTGAGCGAAGCTGAGGAATTACTGGTGATGCTGGCCACGCTGGGTCAGCGCCAGGCACGCTCATAGGAGCCTCTACGGCGCAAAGCTATCCTCTGAGTTGCTCCTCCGCTTGCTACTTATCGGCAGCGGCCTGCGGTGCCGTAACGTAAAGGAGCGGCGTCTGGGCCATAGCCGGTGCTCTCTGTCTTCCTGCTCCTGGTCGAGGGAACTTTCTCGCCGCTTTCAACGTTTTTCCCATGAAGGCAGCAGCCTCTTGGGACTGCCCTCGTGAGCTGAGCAATAGAGAATTGTTGGGCGTAAGGAGATCGTCTATGCGTCATAGTAAGGTTTTTGGTATTCGTTGCAGATCATGGTGGTTTGTCATTGTTCCAGCCTTAGTGGCGCTACTGGTGGGACTGAGTGCCTGTGGCACTAACTCCACGGCGACTGGTGCGGGCAGTCAAGCGACTCCCTCACCGACGAAGAGTGTCCCCACGCCCACAGCTACGACTGTCAAGGGATATGGCACCAGTCATGGCTGTCCCAGCGACGTAGTGGTCAATGCGCCGTTGCCGGCCCAGGCAGTGATAGTGAAGAGCGCGCAGAACGGGCAGACAATTACGGTGCACCGAGGTGCGGTGGTGATTTTCGAGCTGCCTTTTGGTCAGCGCTGGGGGACGCCGGCAGGCTCTCAAGGAGTGTTGGAGCTGCAGCAGCCGGCGGGGTATGCCTCCCAGCAGGCTCACGCCTGTATCTGGCGCTATGTGGCCCAGGGCAGTGGACAGAGCGAAGTCGTCTTTTCGGCTCGCCCGCTCTGTCAACCGCATCAACTCTGCCCGCAATATGTTCTGCGTCTCTCCTTCACCATTGCGGTCCAGTAAGCCCGTAGCAGCAATGCGATACTGCTGCTGGTGCCAGCGGAGCTGGACGCAGCGCTTTAGCAGCCTGGCTGCTTTATGAGAGGGCGTGGCTGGCTGGCTTAGTGGAGCAAGCTGGCCCGGCCAGTGCTGCGCTCATCGCTTCGGAGAGAGGAGCTGGGACAGGAAAGGAGCCTCAGCGATCTTCTGCTACCTGTCCGGTTCCCGACTTGCCAGGGGCCGCAGGTGGTGGCTGATCCGCCTCAGCATCGGAGTCGGCAGCAATCTGGTGGTCACGCAAAGAAGGCAGCCGGAGCAGGAGCCAGCGCATGCTGAGCCCCTGGACGAGCAGGGTGAAGAGCACAACGGCTCCGGTGGAGGCCAGGATGAGCGGGCGCTGTGGCAGCGTCAACGGCAGTGCCAGGGCCAGAGCGAGCGAAAGCGCACCGCGCAGTCCTCCCCAGAAGATGACCAGTTGCCAGGTGAAAGGCAAGAGGCCCTTGCGTCCGGCAATGGTCAGCCAGGAGCGGGCAGCCAGCAACAGGACCAGGAACAGGCGTGCCAGCAGTACCACGCCGATGGCAAAGGCCGCGCTCAGCAGGCTGACCAGGGCTCCCCCTGGCAGTGGTGGCAAGGCGAGCGGATTCAATTGAGCGCCGATCAGCAAGAAGAGTAGAGCGTTGGCGATGAAGGCCACAACGCTCCAAAAAGTGTCGACCGCGGCGCGGGTGGTGGCAGACATGCCGATGCGTCGGCCATAGTTCCCGAGGAGCAGACCGACCACGATCACCGTAATGATGGCCGAGAGATGGAGGCGATCCGCCAGCAGGTAGAGGCCATAGGCGGCGAGGATCGTCAGGCCGATCTCGCTCAGGGCGTCGTCGATGTGGCGTAGCAGCTGACAGAGCAACCAGCCGCCGAAGAGACCCAGGACGAGGGCGCCTCCCCCTTCTAACAGGAAGAGCAGCAACCCCATCAGGGGCAGGGGCAGGCCCGTGGCAGGCTGGGTGGACTCTGCTGGGAGGGCCAGCAGGACGACGGCCAGAAAAACCTGGTAGAGTGCGCCGGCCACGCCGTCATTGAAAAGGCTTTCGCCCTCGATGATCACCGCCAGGCGCTCATCGAGATGGAGCTGGCGAAAGAGGCTCAGCACGGCCACTGGATCGGTGGGCGACAGAATGGCTGCCAGCAGGAAAGCGACCCTCCAGTCAAGCCCTTCCAGCCAGTGGAGCAGGGCAGCGATCAGACAGAGCGAGAGAATCAGCCCCGGGCCGGCGAGGAAGAAGATGCTGCGCCACTCGTTCTTGAGCAACTGCCAATTCAGCGACCAGGCCCCTTCGAAGAGCAAGGCTGGCAAGAAGACAAAGAGCACCAGCTCAGGGTCAAGTTGCAGCGGAGGAAGGAGATGAAGGGCGCTTAAGAGCAGCCCGACGATCACCAGGCCCAGGGTATAGGGAACGGCGATCCAGCGTGTGACCAGGATGGTCACCAGAGCAATGAGCAAGAAAAGGATAAGGTAGCTCTCCACCAGTGGGATCGGCATGCAATGCGACCTCCTTTCTTCGGATTCCGAGGCGTGTGCAAGTCGTGACTTGAAGCGCCTCTGGCTCGCTCCGCACCAGCCTGCTTCTCGCCCCGAAACGAGAGCATGGCTGACCTCCTTCTTCTCCTGTCATGGGCGATGCCAGACTGAGTTTGATCCGCTTCCCTCGACCGGCGCGAGTGTGGCGTGTGGCATACACGCGGAGACAGAAGCGGGGGGCAGCGCCGGGGAGGCTGATCCTGCGCTGAGCGGAACGAGTAAAAGTGTGCGGTAAAGAAAAGAGGAGTGCCGGGGCCGACCAGACTTCCCGGCACTCCTCAGTCTATGAGCGAGAAAACAACGTATGCTTTCGCTTTCGATGCCTGTCCATTTTAGTATAGGGGAGGATAGCCGATGCTGGCAAGGGGGTGCTGCTGGCTCAGGGGCACACCAGCACCAGTTTGGGCTGAGGACCATAGAATCGGGATCGACCTGCTCTCTCCTGGCGGCCAGCGCATGCAAGCAGATGGGAAGGGGAGGCAACAATTTTCACAAAGATCTCCGATCCGCTTGTCAGTGAGGACCTCCTCTTCTATAATGAGGGCGGCAATTATTGATCTTTAAGGAATTATCCTATGGACGTTGAGGGAGCATACACACTCCAGGCAACTCCTGAAGAAGTATGGAAATGCCTGATGGATCAACAGATTCTCCGCCAGGTCCTGCCGGGGGTAGAGCACCTGGAGGCTCTGGATGAGAATCGCTATGCCATCAGGCTGGCTGTCAGGCATGCCCCGCTGCGAGGTAGTTACGAAGGGCTGGTCACTGTCTCTGATCAAGAGTACCCTCACTGCTATCGCATTACCGTCGAAGGTGAGAGCCGCCACGGTCCAGTGCGGGGAGAGGGTTGGGTGCGTCTACTGCGGCGTGAGCATAATACCGTCGTCTCCTACCAGGGGGTTTTGAACGTTGGGCGGGCTGGTCTCTTGCCCGCACCTGTGTTGCGCGGCACAACCAAAATGCTCATTCAGCAGTTCTTCCTGGGCCTGGCTGACCAGCTGCGCGTGATGCGCCCGCCTGAGATCGAAGAGGCCTCGGAAGTAGCGGCCCAGCCAAACCAGGTGAGCGCTCAGCGTCAGGAACGGGCCTGGCCGCCAGAGGCCATCAGGGCCAGTGAGTCAGGTCTACCAGCTAGGGGCAGAACGCCGCTCCATAGCCTGGTGCGCCGTCTGCGCCTCGGAGGCGGTGATCCGCAGGCAGAAGAGCGCTGGGTGCAGGCGATCCGCCGTACGGCCATGCTGGCGGTCCTGCTCTTGCTTGTCTGGGTAGGAACCAGGCTACCGCGGCGATTGCTGGCCTGAAGACACGTCAGGTTCTCTCTCTGATCCTGGCACCAGTTCAGGCAGGCCGGGTGCAAGAGGCGAGGGAACGAGCGAAAGGCGGCTCTCTTCGCCCGTCTTCGCGCTCCCTGGCCCGGCGGTGCCTTGTCCTTTGGCTCTCTGTCCGCCAGACCAGGCATGATCGGAGCAGAGAGCCTGCCACGAGCGCGCAGCGCACGCCGGACAAGGGCAGGCGTACGCCTTCTCCTTGTTCACCATAGTATTCCGGTGCTTATCTGCTCGCCATCTGCTTCTTTCTTTGCTCTGTCCTGTGCCACCAACGAGAACGCGCCCCTTTTCTCCTCTCTTGTGGCGGTCGTCATCCTTGCTGCCTTGCCACTCCTGGGCTGCCCTCACAGCAGCCTGCCTGGCTGAAAGGCGTCGCTCCTCGCCGCTTCACCGGAGGAGGCTTGTCCGACAGGCGGGCAGGCCCTACTGGTGATGGCTGAGATAGGTGCGCACGCACAGCGTGAAGAGCAGGTAGCCTGCGTAGAAAGCGACCAGATACTGAAAGAGGTCGAAGAGGCCCGCGAAGGGGCTATCCCAGACAATGTAGCCGCTGGCCGTTGCCGCGCGGGCGTAATCGAAGAGCGCGCGCACCAGTGGTGTCGCGACCAGGAGGGCGATCGCCACCCACTGCCAGGAACGGCGATGCCAGAGCAGCCAGATCGCCAGATAGCCAATGCCCCCGTAGATAAAGATGTCAGGGATATAGAAAGGCAGAGGCAAGTGGAGCACCAGGCCGGGAAGCGTATAATGCCACAAATGGAGATAGTAGGCCAGGAGATCGGCCAGCATATTGATTACTGCCATGACAAGGCCGCCGAGGAGCGCCACCAGCGTTGGCACGCGCCCGGGCCGGGTGAAGAGCAGCACGGCCAGATAGACCACCAGGATAAAGGGCACATCCAGCACAAGATAGGCTACCAGATCCATCAAGGGGAAAAACCTCCCAACGCTGAGTCAGTTGTAATATTATGGTAAAAATTTTGCCACTCTGCCAGCCGGCGTTACCTGCGAGCGCCATTGCAGCCGCAGCCGCGGGGCAGCGCTGGCAAGGAAGGGAGCCTTCCCATGCATATCGTACCCCTGCGTATTGCGCTAGCGCAGATCAACGTCACGGTCGGTGACCTGGACGGTAACGCCGAGAAAATCTGGACGGCCATGCGTGAGGCGCATCAGGCTGGTGCGCACATCGTCTGCACACCGGAGCTGGCGCTCACTGGCTATCCTCCCGAGGATCTGCTGCTCAAACCGGGCTTCGTCTCCGCAAACCTGCGTCGCCTGCAGTGGCTCATCGAGCGCAGCAAGGAGCTGCCTGGGTTGACAGCGATCATCGGCTATGTTGATCGTGACGAAGACATCTACAATGCAGCAGCGGTCATCGGCGGTGGGCGCCTCTACGGCACCTACCATAAACACTATCTACCAAACTATAGTGTCTTCGACGAGTACCGCTACTTTCAGGCCGGACGGACAGCGCCCCTCTTTCTGATCAATGGCGTCCATGTTGGCATTACGATCTGCGAGGATATCTGGTATCCGGCTGGCCCGTTGACCCTGCAGGCCCATGCTGGAGCCGAGGTGATTATCAATATCAATGGCTCGCCCTATCATGCCGGCAAGCGCCATTTCCGTGAGCAGATGCTGGCGACGCGAGCCGCCGATAACGGCCTGATCGTGGCCTATCTGAATCTCGTCGGCGGCCAGGACGAGCTGGTTTTTGACGGCGGCAGTATGGTCTTCAACGAGCAGGGGCGGCTGATCGCGCGGGCCAAACAGTTTGAAGAGGATCTCCTGGTGGTTGATCTTGACGTTGCCTCCGTCTTCCGCTCACGGCTGCACGATCCTCGCCGGCGCCAGGAGCGACTGGAGCTGCACCCTGAAGAAGTCCCCATGATTGTCGTCTCCGCCGAGAGCATGCCCCCGCCGACCCTGGACGGGCGCCCGCTGCTTGGTACCAGCCAGCGTATCGAACCAGCGCTAGAGCGGCTGGCAGAAATCTATGCGGCCCTCGTCTTGGGCACGCGCGACTATGTGCGCAAGACCGGTTTCAGCAAAGCCATCGTGGGACTCTCGGGCGGCATCGACTCCTCTCTGACGGCGGTCATTGCCGCCGATGCCCTGGGGGCCGAGAACGTCCTCGGTGTTTCCATGCCATCTGCTTACTCCTCCGAAGGGAGCAAGACTGATGCCCGGCAACTGGCCGAGAATCTGGGCATCCAGCTCATCACCGTCCCCATTGAAGAGATCTTCCGCACCTCGCTGCGCGTCATGGCGCCGGCCCTGGGCGAAGGCGATCACGGCCTGGCCGCCGAAAATCTGCAGGCGCGCATCCGGGGAAACATTCTGATGACCATCTCTAACAAGCTAGGGCCGATTGTGCTAACCACAGGCAACAAGTCCGAGATGGCCACCGGCTACAGCACGCTCTATGGAGACATGGCTGGCGGCTTTGCCGTTCTCAAAGACGTACCCAAGACCCTGGTCTACGAGCTGAGTCGCTACCGCAACTCATTGGGCGAGCGTCCGGTCATTCCGCAGGCAGTCCTGGAAAAAGCTCCCTCAGCCGAGCTGCGTCCGGGCCAGAGAGATAGCGATAGTCTGCCGCCCTACGAGCTTCTCGACCCTATTCTCCAGGCCTATGCCGAGGAAGATCGCAGCTTTGAAGAGATGGTAGCGATGGGCTTCGATCCGGGCCTGGTTGAGCGCGTCATGCAGCTGGTCGATCGGAGTGAATACAAGCGCCGCCAGGCTCCGCCGGGAGTGAAGATAACGCCACGCGCATTTGGGCGTGATCGTCGCCTGCCGATTACGAACCGCTACCGTGATCGGCCCGAGGGATAGCAGAGGCGAGGCTGCTTCCCGAGCCGACTGGCGTTCTGTACTGGGGAGTACCCACCCAACCTGGACCCTGACGAATGGGGCGAGAGTGACCGGTTAAAAAAGCTGTCGGGGGCGTTTCTCCTAAAGAGGTTAATCGATCTGGTATACTTAAAACTACCAACCGGTGCTTTGATCGTCCCAGTGAGTAGCGCAAGGGCCGGGCTACAGGAGGGGCCACGGCTGACGAGGTGGGGGCTGTTCGGACGAATCAGCGGGGAGCCCCCAGGGAAGATCACTTCCCTGTGAAGGGAGCGCACAAAACTGGCTGGCAACGGCCAGGACAAAACGCTCTCAGTGATATAGCTGGAGCAGGGCTATTCCGGGCGGAAGAGGGTGCCGTCCAGGCACCGGGGGCGGCCTGTCTTTGGCGGTCTGGAGCAAACCTGTTCTCTCTATACCACATCACAGACGGAAAGGATACCCTGCCTCATGTGCGGGATTATTGGCTACGTCGGTGCCGCTGGCACCGATGTTACGTCCATTTTGCTTGACGGGCTACGTCGACTTGAATACCGGGGCTATGACTCTACCGGCATTGCTGTTCTGACGGCCAGTGGCGAATTGCAGGTCTATCGCCGTGCAGGCAAGCTGGCCAATCTGGCGGCAGCGGTCGAGAACGGGGCCCGTCCAGCCCCCGGTTCCCTGGGAATCGGTCATACCCGCTGGGCCACCCACGGGCGTCCCAGCGATACCAATGCCCACCCGCATGCCGACTGCGACGGGCTTATCACCGTGGTGCATAACGGCATTATCGAGAACTATGCCGAGCTGCGCCAGCGCCTGGAACAGGAAGGGCATTCCTTCCGTTCCGAGACCGACACCGAAGTATTGGCTCATCTTGTTGAGCGTGCCTATCGCGGCGAAGCCCAGGGTGATCTGCTGGAGGCCGTACGTCTGGCCCTGCAGCCTGTGCGTGGCTCCTATGCTATGGCCGTCCTCTGTCGCGAGCAGCCCCAGCTTCTGGTCGGGGCGCGCTACAACGGCCCCTTCCTGGTAGTGGGCCTGGGCGAGCGCGAGCACTTTCTGGCCTCCGATATCGCGGCCTTCCTCAAGTATACGCGGCGGGTCGTCATCATTGACGAAGGGGAACTGGTGGCCCTGCGGCCCGAGGGCCTCACCATTCAACGTCTGGATGGGACCTTTGTCGAGCGAGCCCCGACCACCGTCGAGTGGGACGCCGAAGCCGCTGAGAAGGGTGGCTACCCTCACTTCATGCTCAAAGAGATTTATGAGCAGCCAGAGGCCTTCACGCGCTCGCTGCTGGGGCGCGTGCGCGCGGGTCAGCTCTGCCTGCCCGAGTTGGAGGCGCTCCAGCACTCCGGGGCCTTGGAGAAGGTCAGGCGCATAGTCATTGTTGCCTGCGGTACCTCCTATCACGCGGGCCTGGTCGGGAAATATGTCATCGAGCGCTGGGCGCGTCTGCCCGTCGAAGTGATCACGGCGGGAGAGTTCCGCTACGCTGATCCCCTGGTCGGGCCGGACACCCTTTGTATCGCTGTTACCCAATCGGGTGAGACCGCCGATGTGCTCGTCAGCGCACGTCAGGCGCGAGAGCAAGGGGCGCCAGTCGTGGCCATTACCAATGTTGTGGCCAGTGCAGTGACGCGACTGGCCGACGCCGTGCTCTATATTCAGGCGGGGCCGGAGATCTGCGTGGTGGCTACCAAGACCTTCATTGCCACCCTGGCCCAGCTCTACCTGCTTGGTCTCTTCCTGGGCCTACAGCGAGGCACCCTCCGTCCCGAGCGGGCCAGTGAGGTCTTGCAGGCCCTGGAGCAGCTACCGGCAAAGATTCAGCGGATTCTCGACCGCGCGGCGGCGAATGATCCCATTGCGCCACTGGCACGTGAGCTGGCCCCGCTTCAGAGCGTCATGTTCATCGGGCGCGGCGTGGGCTACCCGACAGCCCTGGAGGGTGCCCTCAAGCTCAAAGAGGTTTCCTACATCCACGCCGAGGGCTTCCCTGCTGGCGAACTCAAGCACGGCTCTATCGCCCTGCTTGATCCTGAGACGCCGCTGGTGGCCATTGCTACGGCCTCGCACGTCTACGAAAAAGTGGTCAGCAATATGCAGCAAGTCCGCGCGCGCGACGCCCGGGTGATCGCAGTGGCCACCGAGGGAGACGAAGCCATTCGCGAGCATGCCGACGTCGTCCTCTACGTACCGCCGACACTGGAGGAGCTGAGCCCTGTGCTGGCGGCGATCCCCCTTCAGCTCCTGGCCTATCACGCGGCAGTCGCCCGTGGCTGTAACGTTGATCAGCCGCGCAACCTGGCCAAGTCGGTGACCGTGGAGTAGAGAAAAGAAAAGAAGAAGGTCCGGCGCTGCGAGCGCTGGCGGACCGCGGTGAGCGAGCAAGAAGGGTCCGCCTCCCGCAAGAGGAGGCGGACCCTATTCGTTGCGAGGTGGTTGCAGTCGGAGGATAGTGAAGGAAGAAGTGTCGCAGAGTGAGTTATTAAGGGACACAGAGTCTGCACAGCAGAGCAGTGGACATAGTCGGCTGCCCGGCGAGACAATGGCCGCTCGTAGCCTATCACTGGCTGCCTGATCAGATGCCCATGATGCGATAGACGTAGTTCTGGGTTTCGGCTGGCATGCAACTCAGCCAGGCGCCGCCGCAGGAGTTGAGGGCGTTTTGCAGGTTGCCGGAGCCGGCGTTATAGGCGGCCAGGGCTTTAGCGTAGTCACCACCGTAGCTACGGGCATAGCTGGCCATCAGGCGGGCGGCTCCACGCAGGGCCTCAACTGGATTCCAGGGATCAATGCCCAGGCCCGCGGCAGTACTGGGCAGAAACTGAGCGATGCCCACAGCGCCCGCGGGTGAAACCGCATAGGGGTTGAAGCCGCTCTCAGTATTGATCTGGCGCACGAAGTAGACAGGCGAGATACCGGCGTCGAGAGCTGCCTGCTGGGCGATGAGGACATAGGGACTGTTAGGGATGGTCATAAAGGGCAGATTGGGCGGGTTGAAGTTGAGGAGGGGGGTGCCCCCGCCCCCGCCATTATTGGCATCCGTTGGCTGCTGGTGGGCGGCAATCTGCCAGGCCGTTTGCTGATTCTGAATCCATTCCCTGATCCCGCCGAGAAGAGGAACGGCGTTGCCACCGGCTAGCGGTGAGAGCGTAAGCATCGTCACCAGGATCGCCATGACCAGCACTGTGAGAATAATGCTCTGGCGCTGGCGGACGCTCAACCGCCGCGGATTCGCCGGCTCCTGCGCCGGCTGGCGGGGCCGCTCGGCAGGGATGACTACCATACGCCGTGGCTGCTCCAGTGTCGCCTGCAGAGTGGCAAACAGGTCGACCAGATTGCCTGTGGTTTGGGGCTGACGCGGTAGCTCTGCAAGCTGATCGGTCGTTCCCGAGCCTTCCGCCAGGGCCGCCGTTGACAGCGGCTGGGGGAGCGAGACGGGCAGGGGAGCTGGCGGCACTGCTGGCTCAGGCTCTGGGCCTGGAGCAATAGCCAGGTATTGATCAGTGGTCGGCGTCAGCTGCCTCCGCAGTGGCTCCGTCGTGAAAGGAGCGGTGGCACCGGAAGTACCAGGCTGCTCATGGGAGGGCAGGCGACTGGATACGGTGGAGAGCGGGCCGGTCGCCGGCCAGGAAAATGGCCCAAAAGGAGCAAACTGATGATGGACCTGCTCACCGGGCCTGGCCGTGGTCTGTGGTCGTGAAGAGGCCTCTACTCCTGAAGCTGAACCGGCTAAGTGCACTCCTTGTGCCTGCTCGCCCGCCGATTCAGGCCCTCCGACACCCTGAAACGGCGGGAACGGGCGAAACTGCGGCATATTTGATCAACCTCGCTGCTCTGCTGACGTTTTACCTGGTTGTGAGTCTACCTGCATAGACCAATGTGTGTCAATTTAGCCAGGCGCAGGAGCAGCGCAAATTAGTACCAAACTCCCAAACACCGGCCCCAGTCTTAACCCGGACACTCGATCTGATTCAAATGCCGCTAATAACTCTGATATGATCTGTCGACCAGGAAGGATTGCGGTCAGCTTAACTGGCTGACAGCCGGGCACCCGCCTCGCTGGCGCTGGGGCCCAGCAGCTCGCTGGCTTGCCAGGCGCTGAGGCTCGTACGCAACGCTGCGAGGATAGCCTGCTGAGTCGGGGTGGTCGCCTGGGGTGCAGTACCTGGCTGCTGGCTGGAGAAGCCCAGGTAGAGCAGAGTGCGTGCCAGGCTGAGGGCTTCGTAGTAGTTGGCACTGGCCAGGGCCTCTAAGAGCACAGGCAGGGCGAATTGCAGGCGCCGGCGCGGCAGCAGACGCAGCAGCGCGCTGCTGTCAGCGACGACGCTGTTGCGCGCCCACGGCAGGGCATCGTAGTCGTCGGCAACGGCCTGGGGACTGGCAATCGCCCGGACAAGCAGGCGGACGGCTCGCTGGGGAGCCTCGGCGCGCAGCCGGCGCGTTAAAGCGCTGGCGGCCCCCAGACGAACGATGGGCGCCTCGTGGGCCTTGAGCAGAGCCAGCAAGCGAGCGCGCACGATCGGCTGATCGCCGGCGAGCTGGGCCAGGGCCAAGGCCAGCGCCGCTCGTAGACGAGCCTCCTTTTCCTCCTCCAGGCGGCGCAGCAGGATGGGCTGCAGTTGTCTCTCCTCCTCGGGAAGCCAGGAAATCAGATAGAGGCTATGCAGGCGCAGCTGCGGCTCGCTGGCCTCCACCAGCTCCAGATAAAGGGGCAGGCCCCTTAACAAAAGGCTGCGCAGGCTCTCTGGCTCGCTGGTCGCAGCGCTTGACGTGGCTGGCCAGTCGCGCGCCAGCTCGGCCAGCAGGAGCACGAGCGCGGCCCGCTCAGGCAGCTCCGGCTGACGCAGCAAGCTCAGCAAGGCTGTTACGATGGTGGCCCTGTCTTCTTCCGACCAATCGCTCTTAAAAAGCCGATAGAGGGTGGCACTACGATGCGGCAGGTCGTCCCGGGTCAGTTGCTGAACCAGGGAAAGTGGCGCAGAGCATGCCCCGGCTTCTGTTGGTATTGTCTTCTCGCTCTTCATGGTGGACTCAGGCTTTCGCACGACGTGCGCTGGAACGGCAGTGAAGCCGCCTGCTCCTGCCAGTGGCTGGCAGCGCACGCAGGCCGCTGTACTCGAACATATTTTCAGGGTCTTTCTCTCTATTTCTCACCCGGCCCGGAGAAAACGGAAGAGGAAAAAAGGGCGAGACAGCTTCAAAAGGTGTAGCATTGCTAATAAGGTGAGAAAGTGTCAATGGGCGAGCAATCGAATCGGTCACTCCAGGTCGATGATAAAGGCTGAGGTCAGCGTTGGCTGGACGATTAATTGACGATAGATCTCTCCCATGCGCTCCGGAGAGTACGGCATATCGTGTTCGATCCACCACTGGATGAGGGCAATAGAGGAAGCAACCAGATGGTGGGCAGCAATTTCTGCCGGCACCGGGCTATCTGGACGCGGCTTGTTCTGGCGCAGGACATTTTCGCTGCCGCGCTGAATGACGTGCTGGACCAGCGAGGCCGGTCCACGGCTGCCCAACAGAACCCGCACTACTGCGCTGTGGTCCGCAACATAGCGAAAGATGAACTGACCGACCGTCGCTGGATCGCGGCCCGGCTGCTGCCCGAGCAGAAGCTCCAATAGCTCGTTGATGACCACATCGGCTACATCGCGTAATAGCTCATCTTTATCGCGGTAATGACGGAAAAAGGTAGCGTAGCCGATATCTGCGCGCTCGGTGATATCACGAATGGTGACGGCATCGTAGCCTTTCTCGGCAATCAAGGCCAGCAGTGCCTGTGCCAGCAAGTTCTGCGTGCGCTTCACGCGCCGATCCCGGACGTGCATGGCTCGGATGTGCGCCTCCCCCAGTAAAAAGAGCTGCTCGCCGCGCCGCTATCGGCAAACGGCAGAGCTTTTCCGCTGTACCGTGCTATTATAGCACGTCCGGCTAGAAGGCGCGCGCCCGGCTCTCACCGGCGAGCCTGCCCGCCGCTCCCCTCGCCAAGATTTGATATCACAAATATATTATGATATACTATATCTCATAAAGGATGAAAGCCAAGAGGGTCCAGCCTGAAGAAGGGAGGACCCAGAGATGAGGGGAGAGACCAGCAATGGAGAGCAGGATCGTAGCGCCTGCCCGAGGGCCGGAGCCAGCCGAGGAAAGCGGGCGGCGGCTCTGGGGAGGGGAGCAAAAGACGGCCCGTTGTTTAGAGCGAGCGGAGCCAGCGATCGAGCCTGACCAGGCGGGAGTCTGGCATGTCCGGGCCTTCAAAGAGGCCCGGGCCATCCTGCGCAGCAGTGCTGTGCGTCAGGCTGGTTTTAAAGCTGAAGTGCTGGCGCTGCTGCCCCGTCTCATGCGTCTGCCGCTGCTCTACAGCGACGGCCAGGAGCACCAGCAGCAGCGGCGGCAGACGGCTCGTTTTTTCGCGCCGCGCGTAGTCAACGAGCAATATCGGAAGCTCATGGAGGCCGTGAGTGAGCAATTGATTGAGAAGCTGCTGCGGAGGAGGAGGATTGACCTGAGCCGGCTCACGCTGGAGATGGCCGTGCGTGTTGCCGCCGAAGTAGTAGGGCTGACCGACAGTTGGCTGCCGGGCATGGCGCGCCGACTGGAAGCTTTCTTCCGCTATCCCATTCAGCGCCTCAGTCCTGACCCGCGGACCTGGCTCAATTTTCTGGGCCTGCAGTGGGCCATTCTGCGCTTCTACTGGCTAGACGTACGTCCGGCGATTCGGGTGCGGCGCCGGCAGCCGCGCCAGGACGTCATCTCTCATCTGTTGGCCCAGGGCTATAGCGCGCGCGAGATTCTCACCGAATGTGTCACCTATGGTGCTGCCGGCATGATCACCACGCGCGAATTCATCGGCGTTGCAGCCTGGCATCTGCTAGAGCAGCCAGCTCTGCGCCAACGCTTTCTACAGGCTCCAGAGGAGGAGCGCCTCGCCCTGCTGGAGGAGGTGCTTCGCCTGGAGCCGGTAGTGGGTCACCTCTATCGTCGCACCAGCCAGGAGCTGATCCTTGCCGGGGCCGGCGAGGATCAGCTGCGCATTCCGGCGGGGGCCATCATCGACCTGCACATCTATGCCATCAACGCCGACGAGCGGGTCGTAGGAGAGCAAGCGCGGCGGCTCTGTCCGGGGAGGACCTTGCACGAAGAGCGCGTTCCGTCCTCGCTGATGGGCTTTGGCGATGGCGCGCACCGCTGTCCTGGGGCGCCCATCGCCATGCAGGAAAGCGACATCTTTCTGCGGCGTCTGCTGGCGCTACCGGGACTGCGCCTTGAGCGTTCGCCGCGGCTGCGCTGGAACAAGCTCATCTGTGGCTACGAGCTGCGCGACCTCATTGTGTCGCTAGACGAGAGCGGCTCCCGGCCTCATGCGGCAGGCCCAGCGCTGGGGGTAGCCAGTCCGACCGCTGCTGCTCTCGGGGAGCCTTAAGCCTTCTGCAGCACGTAGCCAGCCTCCAGCAAGGCTCTTCCCTGCTCCTGGCCCGGCGCGCCAGCGGGACGTGTGCGCGTGCTGCGTGCGGTGCTGGCCCGGGCCAGGCGGGCGCGCAGGCGCTCCTGGCGGGCCACCGTCGTCGGCAAATACGGCTCCATCGCCCGGATCGCATTCAGATAGACCTGCTGCTGCTCGCGAATCACGCCGTCTGGTCCCAGCTCCCACCACTCGCGCGGCGTAAAGTAGGCCGAGACCTCCGCCTCGGGGCCGCTGCGTCCGAACCACTGGATCAGGTGCAGATTATCGGACTGGGCCAGCCAGATAGCCAGATCGAGCAGCTCCGGATTCTCCGTCAGGCGCGCCATGCCATAGACCTGGCCCATGAGCTGAAAGATCGTCTGCTGGGCGCTATTGCCCAGGAAAAACTCCATGCCGCCGCTACCGGCCCAGGTGGTCGGATAGACGGGCAAGGGCAGGTGATAGGCGCGCTGCTGGAAGCGGGAAATCAGCTCGCTGGGCGTGCGTGTTTGCACACCACGGCGAGCCAGCTCAGCGGGCAGGGCGCGCATGAACTCGAAGATACCGCTATCGACGCGGTGGTGTTCACCGAAGGTCTCATAGTCCCAGCCGAGCAGCAAGAAATCACCCCAGGTATGGGCGATCCAGTCGGCGTAGCGATCGGCGTAGAGCGGGTAGCCCGACCACGAGCGATTAGAGAAGCGATAGCCCACATCGTCGCTCAGGTCGAGGTGACGCGCCAGCAGATAGGGGCCGCGTTCGCGATCGCCGACGACAGCGTTGCGGCTGCGGTGATTGCCGCTGCTGCGTCGGCCTGGGGTCGTAGGAGGACGGTAGGTCTGCGGTGGTAGCGCGTAGGGCTGCTCCTCGGTGTAGTGGTAGAGGTGGGTACTCTCGCGCCAGCCCAGCACCCAGGGGCGGCCATCCATCAGTGCCCCCCGGAAGCCGGCCAGATCCAGCGCATGATAAATCGTCACCGACATGCACATCTCGGTCGTGTCGGTCACCTGGGGGCGCTTCCCAAAGATGCGCTCGATCTCCTCAGCCATCCATTGCATGCGAGCAATAAAAGCCGGCAGATCGAGCAAGAACAGAAAGCTGTGGTACGGTTCCACGCCGATAATTTCCACGTTCTCATGCGCTACCAGCTCGCGGAAGAGGTCCAGCAGGGCGGGGTCCCAGGCCTCGGCCTGGCGCAGGAACGAGAGCGAGAAGCCGATCGAGAGATGGAGGCCCTGGCGCACCAGGTCCAGGAACATGCGCGTTGCCGGGTAGTAACAATAGGTAGCCACCTTACGAAAGTAGCGCTCGTTCATCCGCTCGTCGAAGAGGCAGCGCCCTATATCCTCGATCGAGGCGCCCCGCGGAATCGGCTGCGCGGGCAGCTTGAGGCGGCGTGGCTGATGCACCACGGTATAAATGGCAAGCTCAGCAACCATAACCCGAACCCCTACTTCAGCACGATGTTCTGTTTTCGTGCCAGAAACTCCAGCTTACTGATGAGGTTTTCAATGACCTGATCCCAGAGGAATTGCTCAGCCGTGCGGAAGCCTGCGCAGCGGATGCGCTCCTGCTCTTCGGGATGGCGGCCCAGATGGAGCAGATAGCCGACGATCTCATCGGGATCATCGGTCTCGGTCACAATAGCGTTCTCGAAGGAGATGGCGTAGTCCTCGCCGGTACAGCCGGTAACGGCGATGCCGCGGGCGGCCATGACCTCCAGAGCTACCAGGCCGAAAGGCTCGTGACCGCTGTTGGCGAGGGTAGCGTCGGCGGCGTGGTAGATGCTGCGCACGAACTCCTCGGGCAGGAAGAAACGGAGGTTGTAGATGTCGGCGGGGCCGGCATTGGCAACCGCCTCGATGCACTGCTCCAGTGTAGGGCGCTGGGCAATGACATCGCGAATGACCAGCCCGCGATGATAGGCATGACTGAGCACCTCGGCCCCATGCGGCTCGATGCCGCCACGGACAAAGAGGGTCACGGGGTGGCCACTGTGCTTGAGACGGGCCACGGCCTCAATGGCCATCATCCAGCGCTTGTCAGGGTCGAAGCGCCCGATCTTGAACAGGAAAAGGCGCCGTGGATCACCCTGGCGGGCGATCTCTCGCAGACGAGTGGCGATGGCCGGATCGACTGGAGTCAGGTGGCGGGCTGGGATGCCGTTGGGAATCACCAGCGGGTTAACGCCTAGCTCCCACATCTTGTGCTTCATATACTTGCTGACCGTGCAGAGGGTGGTCACATAGCTCAGGCGGCCCCAGTTAATACGGTGCAGCGACATCAGACTGTTGAGGTTCCAGAGCATCAGGACGCGCTGGCGGATGCCAAACCAGTGGAGCAGGTCGGAGATGCGACACATCACCTCGGCAGTATGCCAGTCTTCGCCCATGATCACCACCAGCTTCCCCTCTTCGACTGCCGGGCGCGCGATTTCCTCGTAGATGTGCTGGGGAACGCTCTCATTATAGTCGTAGAGCTTCTGCTCCTCACCGTCATAAACGCCGTTGGGATAATATTTGCTGACCCACTGCGACCAGCGCTTCAGGATCAAGCGACCGTCGACACGGCGCTCCACCGGGGGCTTGTAGGGGTCGCCGATAAAGATGAGATGGGTGGTGTAGCCCTGGGTGGCCAGAGCCTCGCTCAGCTCGGTGACCCGTGTGCCCAGGCCGCCGGCGGTCGAATAGACGTCTGGCCCCTCAAAGCATAGCAGCACAAAGAGTGTGTTCTCTGGCGAGATAGCTCCCTCTAGTTCAATCATAGCTGGTCTGTCCTTATTGTATTCTGTTCTAGTGAGAAGAAGGACTGGACTGGATTGCGCCTTTGGCTTCCCGTCACCTTGCTGAGAGGCTGGCGTGCTGGCCGGCCAGGGCGATATGGGCAGGGCCGACCGCAGGCGGCAGGCGCAGCAAAGACCAGCGCGGTCAATCAATCGGTCGGTCGGTCGCCTGACGACTGGTGCCACTGGTGCTGCTGCAGCGATAGGTGTTGCTCTCAGTTCCTCTCTACGCTAAGCGGCCAGCTCCGTTGGCCAGCCGACCTGTGGGCGGTGAGCAGCGCAGCGACTGCCACTGCTGCCGGCCAGGAAACGAGCACGGGAAGCCCGTGACCTTCCATTGCGATCCCGTGCGTGGTCGGGCGCGATAAGCGGCTTTGCACCGGTACGCCTGGCGCATGTGCACGGCGTGGAGAGACGTGCGCATCCGCTGGCGTGCATCTCCTATGAATCGTCTATGAGTGGGATGACTGCGGCTGTGTGTCGGCGACACTCCTTCCTTGGGCTGTCGTTGCTGATCCGTCAGAGGGAGAGGCGAGGCTCTCCTCGGGTTGCACCACTGTCTACCCTGGCTGTGGGCCGCTGGGAAGAGACGGCGTCTTTGCTCACGCTTGCCTTGCGTCTGGCCTAGAAGCGGGCAGTGCTGGAAACATCGCCTCTGCTCATGTCTAGTATACCATCTCCTCTGCAATAGCAATCGGACAATCCTCTCGCGGCCTGAGCCCTCTCCCCTTGACGCTGGCAACGGCTAGAAAAGAACAGCTTTGGCTCTGGCCTGGTGCCGACGTCCTTTGTATATAGAGGCATAGCTCAATCAGCTCTGAATTGTGCTTCACTTATGATGAAAGACCATTTGTGCTTTTCTTGGAGGAAGTCTACACAGAAGAGCGGACATCCGTCTGTACGTCTTTCTGAGGGGCGATAAACGAGGAGTCGTCACGGCTTAGGAGAGCGAAGGAATGATGTGTGTGAAAGAAAGCCCTGATGAGAGTGAACTTGAGCCTGGGACGCGGCTGGGCAACTATGTCCTGATTCGTCGGCTTGGCGAAGGGGGGATGGCGCGCGTTTATCTGGCGCGTCAGATCTACATCGAGCGTCTGGTTGCCATCAAAGTGTTGCGTCTGCGGGCCTCGGCCCACGAGGCTGAAGAGCTACGGCGGGAGGCCAGCCTGCTGGCCCGCTTGCCGGCGCATCCCCACATTATCCAGGTTTACGAATTTGGCTTTGCTGGTCCGGTGCCCTATCTGGTGATGGAGTATGCCCCCTATGGAAGCATGCGCAGCTACTGTGGAGGGGGGGTCTGTCTCCTGCCGGGCGAGGCCTGTCGCTATCTGCGGCAGGCGGCGGCGGCCCTGCAGACCGTGCATCATTATGGGCTGGTGCATCAGGATGTCAAACCTGACAACCTGCTGCTGGTTAAGCCGAACCATCTCCTGCTGAGCGACTTTGGCATCGCGGCCTCCTTGCGCCTGGCGCGTCTGAGGGCGACCCACACGCTGGTGGGCACCGCGGCCTACATGGCTCCTGAGCAGTTTGAAGGGCGGCCCAGCATAGCCAGCGACCAGTATGCCCTGGCGGTAGTCCTCTACGAGTGGCTGTGCGGGACGCCGCCCCTGGTCGGCTCATTTCTCGAGTTACAGCAGCTTCACCAGCGCCGGGTGACGCTGCCCTCGCCGCGGGAGCATGTGCCCACGCTGCCGCCGGCCATTGAGCCGGTGCTGGCGCGGGCCCTGGCGCACGAGCCGCACCGGCGCTATCCCAGCATCTGGGACTTTGCCAGGGCCTGTGAGTGGGCCTTGCTGGAGAGAAGAAAACGCCTGTGACGACCGCGCGCGCAGGGGTGGGGCTGTGCCTGGCCTGGAAACGGAAACAGCTCGCCAGCCAGAGCCAGGCTGGGCCGCGTGGGTCCAGTCGGTTCCGGCTGGTCCACCAGGGAAGGAGAAAGCCAGGCGCGAGCGCCGGGGCGGCTTTTTAGCTGTGGATGTGGGCGAAGAGGTCGTTTTCGCCTGGCAAATCGGGGCCGACGCGCGTAGCGGCAAGCTGATAGCACTCGTACCCTCGCCAGCGCCTCTGGATCTCCTGGGGGATGCGGGCCATGACGCCCACGGTTCCCAGCTGTGTCCGGTGGCAGGCCCAGGCGCGATCTTTCAGATCCAGCACCGGGGCCACATCGAGAGCGACGCTGATCTGCTCATCGGGAATGCCGAGCTGATCGAGGTCGCTGCCGCGTAGAGCGGTTCCCTCCAGGGAAAGATCTTGTTCTTTGAGCCATTCGGCCAGGGCCTGGATGCCGCTCCGTGGAAAGCCGGTGTAGTAGAGCTTCGAGACGGCGTGCGCCGGTCCGTGCTCGGGATATTGGGCCTCATCGGCGGCGGCGTAGAAGGCGCCGGTGGTGTAGCGATAGATGGCGATATGGTCGGGATGGCCGTAGCCACCGGTTTCGTCGAAGGTCACCATGACCTAGGGGCGGAAGGCGCGAATAATGGCGACCAGCTTGCCGATGACGTCGGCAGGAGGGGCCTGGATAAAGGCCCGCGGGTCGTTGTTATCGGGCGTGCCTGCCATCCCTGAGTCGCGGTAGTCAAGAAACCAGAGGTGCCCTATGCCCAGGACGTCGGCGGCGGCGCGCAGCTCTTGTTCGCGCACCTGGCCGAGGTTCTCGGGCGTGGCTAGAACAGGATCGGCAATTTCTCCGACTTCGCCCCGCGTGGCACAGACCAGGCCGGTCTCAACCCCTGCCTGACCGTAAAGGATGAAGGCCCCGCTCATGCTGCCTTCATCGTCGGGGTGGGCGAAGACGCCCAGCAGTCGCCGTGTTGCCATGTCTCTCTATCCCCTTTGTACGAGCTAGCTGCGTGGAACCGGCTCTACTCTAGCACCGCCGTCGCCCGCTGTCAATTGCAGCCACCGGGCCGCTGGCTGGTCGGCTGCAATGCTTTTCGCCTATCCCTAAAGGTTAGAGGAGGAGATTGCAATAATACTCTATCTTTTCGGAGAAAAATGTGGTACACTGAACGGGGTAGGGTCGGCGGCTTATGGCCGCCTGGTGCCCAGTCCAGCGGTGGCAGGGAAGCGCAGACCGCGAGGCGGCAGGTCGTGGCCAGCCTGCTGGCTTGCTTGCTCGTTGGCTGGCTGGCTGGCTGACTGGCTCGTCTGGTAGGCTGGCCCGCTCATTCCTCTTGCGTGCTGCCTACGTTAGCTACCTGCCTGCTTTTTAAGGCGAGCTGACTTTGTGCAAGGAGAGAGATTGATGACGCGAACGTTGCTTGATAAAGAGCTACAGGAGCTGGATCAGCAGATCAATCAGCTTGGCGCGATGGTTGATGAGGCGCTCAAGAACGCGCTTGAGGCTTTACGCAGTGGCGACCAGGCGCGCTCGGGCATGGTCATAGAGGCGGATGCACGTGTCGATAGCCTGCGCGCAGCTATCGAGGAGCATACGATTCGGCTGCTGACCCTCCAGCAGCCGCTGGCGGGTATGGACCTGCGCTATCTGACAGCGGCTCTTTCGATCGCCGGTGATCTGGAGCGCATTGGCGATGGAGCGGCGGGCATTGCCACAATCATTCTGCGTATGATGCCGCTGCGGGCTGAGGCGGTCTCGCAGGTGGAGGTTGATAGCCGTCTGGCCGATGAGGGGGCAGGCAACGGTCCAGCCTCGGCTCAAGTGGCAGGGCGGCAGGAGCATCATCGCGTCAGCGAGGCCTCGATTATGCAGGGGATTCTTGACCTGGGGCAGGAGGCGCGGCGCGTGCTGCAGGGCACGATGCAGGCCTTTGCCCAGCGCGATGCGGCGGCGGCCCGCCATCTCTGGCAGGAGGATGATGTGGTCGATGTGCGCTATCACCTGGTGCGCCATGATCTGATGGCTATGCTGGCGGGGGCTCAGGCAATTCCCGCTCTGCAGAGCGATCCGCGTATCCTGCAGCGCGCGACGTACTTGCTCTGGATCGCCCACAAGCTGGAGCGCGTTGCTGATCACTGCACCAATATCTGTGAGCGCATTGTCTTTATTGTCGAAGGCGAGGCGGCTATCGCTGAACGCGAGCAGGAGTGAGCCAGCAGACCGATTGCCGTTGGCGGGAACGACGAGACCGGGCAGGCTCCGACAGGGCCTGCTCGTTGCACGTCTCGGACAACTGTGCTACACTGGAACTCATCCATCTATCCATTCATCCTTTCACTCATGCACTCACTGGCCTGCCTGCCTGGCCTCCTGTGGGATGGGCCGCGGGGGACCACTGCCGGCATGCAGGTGCAGGAATATCGGCGAAAGAGGTACATTATGCTGGATGAGGTTCTGGAGCATAATCGACGCTTTGTGGCCGAGCACCAGCTGGCGTCGCTGAGCCATTTGCCCCAGCGACGGACGGCGGTGGTTACCTGTATGGACTGCCGCCTGGTGGGCTTGCTGGAGCAGGCCCTGGGGTTGGAGCGCGGTGATGTTGTTGAATTACGCACGGCGGGGGCGACGGTGGCCGTTCCTGGGCGTGAGGGGGAGGGGGTCAACAGCGATTTGATTCGCTCGTTGGCGGGAGCTATCTATTTGCTGGGCGTGCGTGAGGTGCTCGTCATCGGCCATACCAACTGTGGCCTGGCCCATGTCGATCCGGCGGCGTTGACTGGCTCGATGCAAGCGCTGGGGGTGGAGCCGCAGGGTCTGATCGAGCGCTATGGTCTGGGTGATCAGGCGGGTCTGGTGCGCTGGCTGGGAGCCTTCTCTCAGCTAGAGGAGAATGTGCGCGAGGTGGTGCAGTTTATTCGCAACAGTCCTTTCCTGCCCAGATTGCCGGTCCACGGCCTGGTGATCGATGTGGTCAGCGGCAGGTTGGAGCTGGTTGATCGCGACACCCGTCCGGGGCTTGCTGGCTAAGGGGAGAGAGCGCGCTGGAGTGGCTGGGCCCTGAGAAGGTCAGGGCGTTCCACTCCAGGCTCAGGCATGGCTTCGCGACTGATGCGTCAGGCATAGTGGAGTGGATGGGCCGGGAGGGGTGCGGCTGTGGTCTGTACGTCAGCGCGAAAATCTGCTATAGTGGGAGACACCTCCAGGTTGATAGTCAGGTAGCGTTTCTAGCTTTTGTGACCAGGATGGCAGAAGCGTTGAAAGACAGAGATGCTTCGCCGGAACCAGGCGCTCAAGAGAAAGTTCAGCCGGGTTATCTTGGCCCGACGCCTCCGCCCAGTCGCCCGCCGGCCAAAGGGCAGCGTCTCTATGTAGAGCGACCGGAGCAATTGCTCGATGCTGTCGAAGTCTTGCGCACGGCCCGCATTATCGGAGTCGATGCTGAGTTTGTCCAGGGCCGCTCGCGGCTCCTGGGCGAGAATGGTCCGTCTCATCGCCTGGCTCTGCTGCAGTTAGCGATCGATGGTCAGTGCTTCGTGATTGATGCCTGGCGCCTCGCTGATCTCTCTCCTCTGGCCGTGGTCACTGAGAATGCGGAGATCAGTATTCTCTTGCATGGGGCGGGGGCCGATCTGCACGTGATGGCCGAGCGCGGTCTGAATGTGGCGCACTACTTTGATTTGGAGGCCGCGAGTCGCTCGATCTTCGGCCAGAACGAGTCGTCGCTGGCGGCGATGCTGCAGCGGGCCTTTGGCATCCATCTTGATAAGAGTCTGCAGCGTACCGATTGGGCGCGGCGCCCGTTGCCGCCGGCGATGGTTGCTTATGCGGCGCGGGATGCTGAGATGACGCTGGCCCTCTACTATTGGCTGGATGAGCACTATCACGATATTCTGGTGCTCCATGAGTACGTCGGCGAGCTGGAGCCGGTCGCTGACTGGATTGAGCCGTTTCTGCGCGGGTCGTCGTCGCTGCCCGCCGAGTTGGCGGTGGCCGAGGCGCGCGCGAAGGGGCTGTTGAGCGACGAGCAGATCTATGCCGATTGCCGTGCAGCCCTGGCGAGCCTGCGCCATCCCATGCGCCGCAGTCGGCTTCTGCGCCTGATCGCCGATCTCTCGCTGAGCGGCCTGGCGCCCGAGCTGGAAGCCTTGCTCAAGGCGCCAACCTCCGATGAACGTGCCGCCGCGGCGCGCGCGTTGGGCCGCCTGGGCCACCAGAGCAGCCGCGAGGCGATCCGCTCCCTCTTGCAGGACCCTGTCTACGATGTGCGCAAGGCTGCGCAGTCTGCCCTGCGTACCCTCAATGCTTCTCCTCGTCCGCTGACCGCCCAGCCGACGCGCCTCACCGATGGGTCCCGCAGTTGGACGATCGGCGAGGAGAGCGACGATGCTGCCGACGATAGCGATTGGAAGGCCCGCCTCCGCTCACTTATGGATGAGTGAGTGGCTGGCGCTCGCCTCGATAGCTGGCGCTGTTGTTATCGGTCTCGATGAGCCGGACCTCGTAGAGCAGGCCCGGCGGGAGGGCAACCTCCAGCCGCTCCCAGAATTTGATGACCAGGTTCTCTGTGGTGGGAATGCTCTCGCGTAGCCAGGGCACGTCGTAGTTGAGGTGGCGATGATCGACCTGGTCGACAATTTCGCGATGCATGATCTCACGCAGCTCCGCCAGGTTCATGAGCATGCCCGTGCGGGGATCTGGCTCCCCACACAGTGTGACTTCCAGCGTGTAGTTGTGCCCATGCCCGTTGGGATTGGCGCATTTGCCGTAAAGTTCCCAGTTTTCGCGCTCGCTGAGGGCCTCGCTCCAGAGTCGATGCGAGGCGCTGAAGCTGGCGCGGCGCGTTAAGTAGACCGTTGCCATAGTCCCGTCTTGTCTCCCGTCTTGTCCACTCACTGGCTGACTGCGGCTGCTGGCAGATGGCGCCCAGACGAACGGCTCTCTGTCTGTCTGTCTGCCTGCCTGCCTGCTCGTGCCTTGTCGCTTGTTCTCCTCGCCTCGGCTGACTGACTGCTCCTCTTGGCTCGCTAGGCGTTGCTGTAGATCTCCAGGTTGGTGCCGCTGAGCCTGCGCCCGCTGTCGTCGGCCAGGAAGAGCAGGATCTCGGCCATGTCCTCTGCGCTCATGCCGGGCTTGAGATGGGGTGCGGCCTGGCGCAGCATGTCGGTGTCGACGGCTCCTGGACTGACGGCGCAGACGCGGATGTTGTGGGCTTTGCCTTCAAGGGCCAGGATTTCGGTCAGGCTGGCGACCCCTGCTTTGGAGACGTTGTAGGCGCTCAGACCCGGGAATTTTTCGACACCCTTGACTCCCGAGAGCGATGAGAGGTTGATGATGACGCCCTGGCCCTGCTCGGCCATCAGGCGGAAGGCGGCCCGACAACAGAGGAAGGTACCGCGCAGGTTGACGGCCAGCACACGGTCCCAGGTGGCCGTATCCATTTCGCGGAAGGGACACAGGGCGACGATGCCGGCGCTGTTGATGAGGATGTCGACGCGCCCGTAGTGAGCGCGGGCCTGCTGAAAGAGGCGCTCGACATCTTCTTCGCGGGCAACGTCCCCGGCAATGGCGAGGACCCGGCTCCGGCCCCCCTGGCGCTCGATGCGGGTGCGCGTCTCGTCGAGATGCTCTGGTGTGCGGCTGAAGAGGACGAGATTGGCCCCTTCGCGCGCGAAGCGCTCGGCGGTGGCGCGCCCGATGCCTCGGCCAGCTCCGGTGATGACGGCGACTCGATCTTTGATGCTCATGTTCGGAATTATAGCAAACGCAGACAGGCTTTTTCATGCTCTCCTGTTGTGACGCTGCCGGTTCGGAGAGAGCTGGGGGCCGCGCCGCCAGAAAGGGGGATTTGACAGCGACCAGGCTTGTGGCGCACAATGCTCCTGATGAGGGCGAGCGCGCCGGGAGGAAGGGCTGGGGCTGGCTGGGCGCGACGGGGTGGGTAGCACTGGTTGCTGTTGTCAAGCTTGCTCTCGTTTTGTTTGGAGGAGGGAGGCGAAGGTAGCGACGAAGACGATGCGACTGGCGCTGATTACTCCCTGGGTGGTGGTGCCGCCGATGATCGGCGGGCTGCAGATCCGCTTTTATCAGTTGCAGTGCCTGCTGGCGCACCTGGCTGGCGCGCAGGGGCTGGCCGTGTGGGACCTGCGCGAGGGCGGCCCGGTCTCGCTGGAGGAGCCGCCACTCTCCGATCCACGGCGCCCCGAGCTGGCGGCTTTTGGGCCGCCACATGGTATGCGCGCCCTGGGGCTGCGCCTGCGCCATCTGTGGCCAGGCTATGTGGCTCCCTCGCTGGCGAGCCAGCGCCGGCGCCTGCTGGACTGGCTGGCGCAGCAGCAGGCGACCCATGTGGTGCTGGTTCATCCTTACGCCAGCGAGCTGGCGCCGGTGCTGAAGCGACGTGGGCTGCATGTCTTTATCGATTGCCATAATGTTGAAAGCGAGCTGGCGCTACAGCTGGCTGAGCTGGCCGGCTCGCCGCGCGAGGCGGAGGAGGCACGCCTGCGCCACCTGGTCTTTCGTCGACGTGAGCGGCGCTGCTTTCCTGCTGCTGATGAGGTCTGGCTGCCGTCGGAGGAGGATGTCCACCGCCAACGGCAGGTTTGTGGTTCCGGTGCAGGGCTGCGGCTGCGCGTCGTGCCAAACGCCCTCGACCTGCGCCAGTATGAGCCGCCGCCGATGCCAGAGGCTGCCGGGGCCGACGTTGCAGTGGAGGAGAGCCTGGATATTGTCTATCCGGCGGAATTTGGCTATGGTCCCAATGTGGAGGCGGCGGCTTTGCTGAGTGAGCGTATTCTGCCTGCCGTGCGTCGTCACTGTCCGCGGGCGCGCCTGGTGTTGGTTGGGCGCGATCGCTATGGGCTGGTGGCCTGTCTGCGCCGTGAGCCGGAGGTTGTCGTCACTGATACCGTCCCGGATGTGCGCCCCTATCTGGCGCGGGCGGCGGTTGTGCCGGTGCCGCTGCGGCATGGTTCCGGCACCCGCTACAAGATCCTGGAGGCCCTGGCGCTCGCGCGCGCTGTGGTCACGACGCCACGCGGGGCCGAAGGTCTGGCTCTGCGCGATGGTGAGCATGTGCTGATACGTGAGCTAGAGGACTTTGGCGAGGCGATTGTGACCCTGCTGCGCGATCGGCGGCTGGCGTGCCAGCTTGGGCGTAACGGGCGGCTCCTGGTCGAAGAGCGCTATTCCTGGGAGGCCCTTGCTCCACTGCTGCGCGCGGCCCTGGAGGGAAGGGGGGAGACGTCGGGGCAAAGCGGTGCTTGTTGAAATGACTTGGCATCTGTTATAATGCACCAAGTGTACTCTCCGGAGCATCAGGCGGAGACCGAGGCGCCGAGGCAGTGGTGGCCAGGCTGGGCTAAGCTGGGCTGAACCGGGCTGATGGACGGACGGACAGACGGACAGACGGACGGACGTGGCCAGGTATGACGAGAGGAGAGGACAGGTGGCGAGGAGGCAAGTCCCATTCGAGGGGGAACTATGACGACGAATACCAGACTCTTGCAGGGGTCGCTGAGAGATTTCGGGCTGGTTGAAATTCTGCAGATGATGGAGCTGGGGTCGGCGACGGGTGCCTTGCACTTGAAGCACGAGCAGGGGCGGGTCGGTATTCTCTATTTCAGCGATGGCAAGATCGCCAACTGCTCTGAGCTTGATCCGTGCGCGCTGACCCTGGGCGATGTGCTTCAGCAATTGGGCATGGCCACCTACCACGAGGTGGAGTGGGCCTTTAATCAGCAGCTTCAGGACGCTTTCGGGCGCCGCATCGGCGAGCGCCTGATTGCTATGCGCGTCATTAATGAGCAGCAGCTCTACGAGGCTCTGCGTACGAAGGCACTATGGACGGCGCGCGAGTTGGCTCTCTGGCGCGAAGGCACCTATGAGTTCATCACCAGTCCGAAGAAGCAGGCCTTTCTGCCCTATGGAGAGCAGCCGCTCGATCTGGAGATTGTGCGCGTGACGATGGAGATGGTGCGCTACTCTGATGAGTGGGAGCAGCTCAAGCTGTATCTGCCCAATGGAATGCGCACTATTCTGCAACTGGTGCCGACGATTCCTTACCCGCTTAGCTTCAATGGGCGGGTGATCGAGGTGCTGCAGCGGGTGACGATCCACCGCTGGGTCCGCAAGATCGCCACCGGCCTGCGCCGGCCCGAGCTGGAAGTGGCGCGCGATCTGGCGACGCTCGTTCAGCAGCGGCTGATTGTCCCGCTGGCGGAGGAGCCGCATCCCCCTTCGCGCGGCGCTCGCACGGTTCGCTTGCCTGGTCCTGCTGAGCGGATGCGCATGGAGAGCTTCGAGCTGCTGAATCTGATCAGCCGCATGGAGCAGGATTGGTATAAGCGCAAGAATCCGGTGGAGCAGTTGCCGGCCCTGGTGCACTATATTAACTGGACGATGGAGGCCCTGGCCGAGACCTGCCGCGCCAATGGCACCGAGCTCGATCCCAATACGCTGGAGGCCCTGCTGACACGCGAGCACCTGCGCTATATGGGCAACTACAAGTTCATTATCCAAAACAATCGCATCGAAGTGGAGAATTTCACGGCCCTCTGCCATGAGGTGCTCCACGGCGATCTGCAGCGCTCCAAGGAGTTCTACGAGGAAGCGCTCTCGGTGCTTTCGCGTATCCTGCGCGTGATCTTTGAGACCATTAACTCGCGGGTGGCCTCGCTCTATGAGCGGCTGGAGAATCAAGAAGTTTGGGAAGCCTTCTTCTCGCTCTTTGAGCCTCCCCAGAACTGAGCCTGAACCTGCCTGGTCAGGCCAGGCGGCCAGGAAGGAAAGCGGCCTGACGCCTGACCTGAGAGGGCAGCGGCGCTGCGCTGCATATGAGGTGCGCCTCATCGCGTCGGTTCGAACCGCAGCCGGGCGGGCGATCCTCGGGAGCCGCGGGCCGCTGCCCGAGATGAGATGTGCTGGACGCCGGTCAGGGCAGGCTATTCATAGACAACGGCGACGGTCTTGACCTCGCTGTAGTCGGCGACGGCGTTGGGGCCCAGCTCGCGGTGGCCATTGCCGCTGGCCTTCATTCCTCCGAAGGGCATATGGATCTCCGAGCGCGTGGTTGGCGCGTTGACGTAGATCAGCCCAGACTGGATGTCGCGCATGGCGCGGAAAGTGTAGTGAGTGCTGCGGGTGAAGATGGCCGTTGAGAGGCCATAGATGGTGCTGTTGGCGATGCTAACGGCTTCTTCGTAGGAGGCCACCGGGATGATGGAGACGAAGGGACCAAAGATTTCCTCACGGGCGATGCGCATCTCGGGCTGGACTTCGCCGAAGATGGTCGGCTGGTAAAAGGCGCCGTCGCTGTATTCTCCCTCGCGCAGTGGATTGCCCCCATATAGGAGCCGGGCCCCTTCGTGCTTGCCCAGCTCGGTGTACTCGTGCACGGCCTGCACGCGCCCCCGGTTGACGAGCGGTCCCATGTCGACGTCTTCGCGCAGGCCATCGCCGATGCGCAGGTCGGCGGCAGCCTCGATGAGGCGCTCGCTAAACTCGGAGACAACGGCGCGGTGCACGATGACGCGGCTGGTGGCTGTGCAGCGCTGGCCGGTGGTGCCAAAGGCCCCCAGGGCCACGCTGGCGACGGCGCGCGGCAGGTCGGCGTCCTCCAGCACGATGACGGCGTTCTTGCCGCCCAGCTCCAGCGCGCAGCGGCGCAGGTCGCGCCCGCACAGCTCGGCGACGCGCCGTCCGACCTCGGTCGAGCCGGTCAGCGAGATCATATTGACGTCGGGATGGCTGGCCAGGGCCTCGCCCAGGGTGCCACCAGGCCCGGTGACAACGTTCAAGAGACCATCGGGCAGGCCGGCCTCCTGCAAGACCTGGGCCAGTTTGAGGGCCAGCAAGGGGGTGTCGCTGGCGGGCTTCAAAACTACGGCATTGCCGGCCTGCAGGGCGGGAAAGGTCTTCCAGGCCGGGATGGCCAGGGGGAAGTTCCAGGGGGTGATCAGCCCGACGACGCCGAGTGGCTGGCGCACGGTCAGGTAGAGCTTGCCGCGCTGAACCGAAGGGACGGTCTCGCCTTCGGCACGCCAGCCGTCGCTGGCAATATAACGGGCGACGTCAATAGCCGTCTGGACTTCGCCCCGCGCCTCGTTCAGGATCTTGCCCATCTCGCGCGTCATGAGAATCGCCAGCTCTTCCTGGCGCGTCTCCAGGATCTGGGCCGCGCGCAGCAGGATCGCGGCCCGCTGCGGCGCCGGTGTGGCCGCCCAGGCGGGTTGTGCCTGGCGCGCGGCGCGCACGGCCTCATCAAGGTCGGCGACGCTCGATTGCTGGTAGTAGCCAATGATTTCGGAGCAATGGGCCGGGTTGGTGCTGACGAAGGTGGCCCCGCTCGCCGAGGGGCGCCACTGGCCGCCGATGAAGTTATAGAAGACCGGCGGCTCGCTGCGCGCCGGAAGGTCTGTCTGGACGTGTGGCTGTGTCATAGAAAAGGTCACTCCTCGCTGAGAATCGTCACATTCACGTCATTCTGTGGGAACAGCGCGGGATCGGCTTCGATCAGCGGCTGCTGGCTGCTGGCTGGCCTGGCCGCTGGCAGCCGATCCTCATTATAGCATACCAGTACCTGTGCTCCTGATCTGCTGAGTCAGGTTGATCTGCTCACACCTTGACTCAGGCTGTTCGTCTGACCTACATGCTCTACGTGTGACTCGTCTGCATAGTCAGGTGCCTACCTGGAAGTTTTCTCAGCCTTCTTCCCCGACCTTCTGACGGTGCGCTCCGTCCGACGGAAGACTATACTGTTCCGTGGGTGACAAGACCCGTGGGAGCGTACCATGCCCCCTGCCCGGAGCCTGTTGCATTGTGGAACCCGGCAGGCCCCGGTGTCTGGCGGGCAGGCCATACTCTCTGACAGAAGCGTGCGAGGCGTCAGACTGGCCTGCCCGGCGCCAGGGAAGTCATCGGACGTGGCTTCAAGGGTTCCGGCACGGTCCGACTGCCACGGGTCGCACACCTGCCCCTGTCCTTTGTTGAACAGAGGTGCCAGACAGAGGGCAAAGCCTCATTGACCCCGCGCCCGTTGCGCCTGGCCTGGTCTCTTCTCAGCCTGTCCGGGCTGCGGTCCAGCGAGCGAGCTGAAAGGAGTAAGTAAGCGTTATGTCACAGCAGTGGGCCTATAAGGTCGCTTATATTGATACCCGTGGACGCATCTCCTGCGAAGGCCTGGAGACGCTGATCGGCAACGAGCGACGCAGTGCCTTCGTGCGCCGCTATCTGAGCAGCCTGGGCCGCGAAGGCTGGGAGCTGGTAGGTATTCAGCCCCTGACCTCAACCTCGGCCTACTATGTCTTCAAGCGTCCAGCTCAGGAAGGTGACTACAGCGAGTCGGCGCCAGCCGCGGAGCAGCCGCGCGCCGAGCCAAGCAGCGGCGGCCCAGCTATCGAGACGGCCTAAGCTCTCCTGCCGTCCTTACCGCCCTCGATGTGGGTGCACGCACAGGACAAAGCGCGACCCGGCTTCCTCTCCCGACCGCTTGCTCTGGTCTGCCAGAGCGGTGGCGGCAAGAGAAAGCTGGGCCGCGCTCTCTTTGGTCTGTTCCTGCGACTGGTATGCCAGTGATCAGAATCCGGCTCCGGCTGTCGCTGGCCAGCCTGCAAGGCTGAGGCCGCCAGCGCTCGACTCAGGTCTGCTCTCAGACCTGCCCGGCAGAAGCCTGCGAGGCACCGGCTCCTTCCTCATCTTGCAAGGTCCGCACGATGCTCAGGGCTTCCTCAACATGCTTCTCAGGGTTGAACTGCGATGAGAAGATGTGGCGTACCACACCACGCTTGTCGATAATATAGGTCACGCGCCCAGGCAGCAGGCCGAGCGTTGTCGGTACCCCATAGCGCTTGCGCACAGCAGCCCCCCGGTCGCTTAGCAGGATGAAAGGGAGTCGATGCTGATTGGCAAACTGCTCATGCGACTCGGTCGAGTCCGAGCTAATGCCGATGACTTCAGCCCCCGCCTGCTTGAAGACCACATAGTTATCGCGGAAGCAAACCGCCTCTGTGGTACAGCCAGGCGTATTGTCCTTGGGATAGAAGTAGAGGACAACCACCGACTTACCGATGAAGTCGTGAAGGCTGGCCGGACGACCTGTCTGATCGGGCAGCGTGAAGTCTGGGGCCAGGTCACCGACCTGCACTTTGCCTCGCTGCTCCGCGGTGTTAGATCCGCTCATGCATGTATTTCCTTTCATTCCCTTTTGTAGAAGAGCGACCGTCTGCCGAGGCGCGGGAGGGTCAATGTGGCCTCGACCCGCTCACCCGGTCGGTCCCTCCTCCGAACTATGCAATGGTACGCTTCCACGGGTTTCGCCGCCCACGAAACAGTATAGTCTTGCG